>JAOTZB010000036.1 GCA_029861625.1 Acidimicrobiia bacterium | reverse complement strand
CACGCGACGGAGGCGATACCGTCGCCGAGCACCTTCGCGCCCAGGACGACGAACAGCACGGCCATGACCGTGTTGTTGTTGGTGACGAGCCAGTCCTTCATCTCTGTCAGCCCCTGCTCGGCCTTCGAGCCGAGGACCAGGTTCACGATGACCGGAACGGCGACTGTGAGCGACGCCAGCACCACGAACACGGCGAGGGTGCCGATCTCCTCGCCCGTCTCGAGCCCGCTTGCGCCGATGGAGGCCACCGCCGCGATCGTGAGGCCGAGATTCTTCGGGTTGACCGCCGACAGGAGGAAGGCGAGACCGAACGACTTGGCCGCGTTGAAGTCGTCGATCGTGGCCATCCAGCCCGGCATCTCCGGCCCCTCGTCACCGCGGGGCCGAAGCGACCACTGCCTGATGCCCAGGACCACGAACAGCGCGCCGATCACGATCTTGATCACGCCGCCACCGTTGGCCTCACCGGCGGTGGAGGCCTCGACACCGAGTGCGAGCACGATCAGGCCGGCCGCGGCCAGGCCGGTCACCCAGCCAGCAAGGAAGCTGAGACTGTTTGCCGATGCCCGGGAGCTGAACAGCATCAGGATCACGGCGATGACCGGAACCGGACTGATCGCCACGCCGACGGCCATTCCCAGGATGTCGCCGATCGCCGCGCCCACGGTGCCACCTCCTCGACATCCGACCATCTGTTCTGGCTCGGGACTCTAGTCAGGTCGTCAGCGAGCGCGGTGAACGCGGTGTCGTGGTGCGACGTACGCCACGGAGAGTGCGACATCGAGCGCAGCGCGAAGCACCCGCCGTTGGTTCGACCGTTCAAGGGACCTAGTGCCCTGGTCGGCGACGCAGCCCGGCGAGATGGTTCCAGGATCGGGTCGAAGCGGGAGATCCGGGAGTCACCACACCCAGAGCGGGAGGACAGGTCATGAACAGCGCGGGAATGTCGCGGCGCGACTTCATTCGGGTTGGAACCGGAGCGGGTGCCGGATTCGCGGTACTGGGTCAGCTCGGAGGGTCGCTGGTCGGTATCTTGCCCGCCGGTGCGGTTCCGGTCGGCACCGGGCTCAGCGACCCCTCGATACAACCCAAGTTCGTCGCGTCGGTGCCCAACGCCCTCGACCCGAGCTTCATCTACGACACGAGCAAGGGCCGCATCAAGGTCGCTGTTGGTCAGACGGTCCACCAGACCGGTCTCGTCGACGCTGTCGGCGTGCCCCTCGACACGACGATCTGGGGATATGGAGATGGGAACCTCCTCACCTGGCCCGGGCGGACATTCGAGGTGCGCAGCCACGAGCCGCTCGAGGTCAAGTGGGAGAACCGGCTCGGAAGGAGGACGCCCTACCTGATCACCGGAAAGGACAACACCAGCATCGGGCACGGCGACTTCACGGGGCGACCCGTGCTCGACGAGAGCCTGCACTGGGCCTACAGCCTCCCGGGATTCGAGCAGTTCAGCATCGACCAGGATGGCGTTCCGATCTCGGTGCACGTCCACGGCGGTCACAACGACTTCGAGTTCGACGGCAACCCCGAGTTCTTCTTCGGCCCGAATTATCACGCCCGAGGACCGCAGTGGGTCGGCAAGAAATACGAGTACGACAACAGCCAACCGGCCGGCACGATGTGGTACCACGATCATGCGCTCGGCATCACCCGGCTCAACGTCTACGCGGGGATGGCCGGCTTCTACATCGTCCGTGACGACGTCGACACCGGAGTGCTCGGAAACCCGCTGGACCTGCCAGCGTTTCCCTACGAAGCGGCGTTCGCGATCCAGGACCGGATGTTCATGGACAACGGCGAGCTGTTCTACCCCGCGTTCCCGGGAGACCCGTTCTACGCCGACTTCATCACCGGCGAAGGGGCGATCCTGCCACCTGACGTCTTCCCCGGTGGCGGGCCCACGGCACTGGCCGAGTTCTTCGGCGACCACATGGTCGTCAACGGGAAGATCTGGCCGAAGATGGACGTCGAGCCCCGCAACTACCGGCTGCGATTCCTGAACGGATGCGACAGCCGGTTCCTCGCCGTCCAGTTCTTCGAGGTCCCAGCCGGTGCGACCGACTTCTCGACCGTCGTTCAACAGCTCGACTTCACGGTCATCGGCAGCGATCAGGGCCTGGCCTCCAGTGCGACCACTGTCGACACGCTGCTGATCGAGACAGGCTCGCGGTACGACCTCATCCTCGACTTCGACAACGTCACGCCCGGCAACCGCGTGATCATGAAGAACATAGGCGGCGACGAGCCGTTCGGTGGCGACATTCCCGGCGTGCAGGCGTTCGGCGAGACCGACCGGATCATGGCCTTCGACGTGACGCTGCCACTCGATCCGGGTGTTCCCGATGTGAGCCCGACCAGCATCGACTTCGGACCCGTCGTTCCGACGCCGACGAGGCTGCGGAAGGTGGCACTGTTCGAGGGCACGGACGAGTTCGGGCGGCTCCAACCCCTGCTCGGGACGGCCGAGCCGGCGACCGACCATGCCGGAAACGCGGTGAACTGGCCGAACACCCCGGAGTACGCCGACGCCGGGCTCGTCGGACAGATGGAGGGCTCGATCGCATGGCACAGCCCCACGACCGAGAACCCGGCCCTGGACTCCACCGAGGAATGGGAGATCTGGAACGTCACCGGTGACGCCCACCCGATCCACCTCCATCTCGTGAACTTCGAGATCCTCGGACGCCAGGAGATCGCATGGGACTCCCATACGTCGGAGGACGACCGCGTCATCCCGAACGAGCTGTTCGACACGCCCGCCGGCGACGGGACCTATCTCGTCAACCAGCCGGTCGTGCAGCACAACGGGCTGTTGGGCAACGGTTTTCGGATCGTGAATCTGACCTACGGCGCCGCGGTTCCGCCACTGGCGGAGTACGTGGAGAACGCCCCGAAGGACATGGTGACCGCGCTGCCCGGGCAGATCACACGGATCAAGACCCGCTTCGACAAGCCGGGCCGATATGTCTGGCACTGCCACATCTTGTCCCACGAGGACCACGAGATGATGCGGGTGCTGTTCGTCGGGCCCGGAGCCTGAGCCGCGAACGGGCCGTCACGGACCCCGAAGACCGAAATTGCGGTGGTGGCGCGCGGTGAGCGCGCGCCACCACCGCAATTTCGGGGTGGTTTATGGTCAGGCTCATGAGGCGTGACGGGGGTGCCGGGTATCTCCCCGCGCTGCGATGGCGGTTCTTGACACCCGGATACGACATGGTCGCTCGTTACACGACCGGCGAACGGCGATTCAAGGAGAGGCTGCTGGGCTGGGCCGACCTGCGCCCGCTCGAGCGGGTCGTCGACCTGGGATGTGGCACGGGCACCTTGTTGGTGGCGGCGGGCGGGCAGGAACCCGGCCCGGAGCTGATCGGTGTCGATCGAGATCTCGCAGTTCTGCGACGGGCGCGTCGGAAGGTGCAGGCGGCCGCCGTCGGAGTCGAGCTCTGTCTGGTCGACGCCCGGTCCCTGCCGATGGCGGATGGCAGCGTCGACGTGGTGGTCTCGAGCCTCTTCTTCCATCATCTACTCAGTGACGCGAAGTCGCTGGTGTTGGCCGAGATCAGCCGCGTCCTAGGCATCGGGGGGAGGCTTGCGGTGGCCGACTGGGGTGCGCCGCGCGGTGGGGCCTCCCGTGTCGGGGCCGGCGTCGTACGGCGGTTCGATGGAGACGAGCCGACCCGGGACAACCTCGACGGTCGACTGGCCGAGCTGATCGAAACGGCAGGCTTCGATGACGTGATCGTCCGCGCCCGTCTCGGTGTGCCGCTCGGCGTGATCGAGATCATCACGGCAACTCGTTCGCTCGACCGAGGATGACTTCGTGACGTTTGTCCCTGGCCGACCTTGGGCCCGGTCGACGATGATGACCGACGAGCCGAGATCATCGACGAGGGGTGCTGACCCATGTTGAGCTGTGAGCTCGTCGAGCTCGAACCCCAGCCGGCGGCCGTGGTGCGAGCGACTGTTCCATTCGACGGGCTGCCCGAGTTCTTCGGGCAGGCATTCACCGCGGTGATGGAACATCTCGGCGGTCAGGGCGTGTCGCCGGTGGGGCCTCCGTTCGGTTTCTACCCGGCCAAACCGAGAGATGTCGTCGAGGTCCGTGCCGGATTCCCGGTTGCGACGCCAGTGGTGACAGGCGGCGAGGTGGAGTCGATGGTACTCCCGGGAGGTCGGGCCGTGACGACCACCCATGTCGGGTCCTATGACACGCTCGAGCAGACCTACGCCGAGCTGCAGGCCTGGATGTCGGAGAACGACGTGGTGCCCGGCCAGGCGGTGTGGGAGTCATATGTCTCCGATCCCACGACCGCGCCACCCGAGGAGTGGTGCACCGAGATCGTCTGGCCGGTCGAACGGTAGCTGCGACCAACTGCTACGTTTCTCGGGCGCCCGACCGAGATCCGGGTGGGCGTTCCCCGGACAGGAAAATCGAGACAGATGAACAACGAACAGCTCCAGAAGATCGAGTCCGGCACGGGGTTTCTCGCCGCGTTGGATCAGAGTGGCGGAAGCACGCCGGGCGCACTTGCGCAGTACGGCATTGACGAGGCCGCCTACTCGGGCGATGAGGAGATGTTCGATCTCGTTCACCAGATGCGGGTTCGGATCATCACGAGCCCGAGCTTCGATGGCGACCGTGTGCTCGGCGCCATCTTGTTCGAGAACACGATGGATCGCGAGATCGAGGGCAGGGGGTCGGCCCACTACCTCTGGGAGGCGAAGAGCATCGTGCCCTTCCTGAAGGTCGACAAGGGTCTCGCCGAACAGGCCCAGGGTGTCCAGCTCATGAAGCCGATTCCGGGGCTCGACGAGCTGCTCGCGCGCGGCGTCGATGCGGGAATGTTCGGCACCAAGATGCGATCGGTGATCAAGCTCGCCGATGCTGCCGGCGTGAACGCCATCGTCGACCAGCAGTTCGAGATCGCCGATCAGATCATCGCCGCCGGGTTGGTTCCGATCGTCGAACCCGAGGTCGATATCCACAGCCCCGAGAAGGCCGACGCCGAGCAACTGCTCACGGCCGCGATCCTCGGCCGCCTCGCGGCTCTTGGTGCGGACCAGCACGTAATGCTGAAGCTGACGCTGCCGGAGACCGACGGGCTCTACGGCGAGCTGCTCGACCATCCCAGTGTGCTGCGAGTCGCTGCGCTGTCGGGCGGGTACTCCCGCGACGAGGCGAATGAGCGGCTCGGCCGGAACAAGGGAGTCATCGCGAGCTTCTCGCGAGCACTCGTCGAAGGGCTCTCGGCGCAGCAGAGCGCCGAGGAGTTCGACGCCACGCTCGGCAACTCGGTGGCCGAGATCTTCGCCGCCTCGAGCACCTGAGTCGACAGACGGCGCGACTCCCACCGAGCTCGTTCCGATGGTCGGCCGGTACCGAGCAGTGACCGGACCAGGGGTGACCGCCGGCGGGCGCTAGGTGCGCCGCGGGCCGCCGCGTTCGCCGGGCCAGCGCGACCCGCCGATGGTGTCCGCGTAGGGCCAGAAAGCGACGGGATCGAGCGGCCCTTCGAGCGTGATGTCCCTGCTCTTGTGGGCAGCGCGAAGCAGCTGGACCGATAGTTGCTCGCGCATGGGCAACAGACTCGTGTAGGGATCCCACGGGCTGTCGCGGAAGAGGACATCGGCGTCGAGGTCCTCGACGGCCACCGGTTCGCTCACGCTGCGCACCCGCACGACATGCGGCGGGAAGTCGTAGCTCTTCTCCACTCCGGCCACTGCACGCGAACACTTGATCCACCACTCGTTCTCCTCGACGTCGCCGGGAGTCACGACGCCGGGTCCCGCTGTGGTGCCACGGACCTCGAGGAACGTGTAGCCCTGGTGGGTACACGTCGCCTCGACGTGGTCGCCCAGCCGGAAGAACCGAACGCGGCAGGGGAACTTCGGCTGACCGTTCAGTTCCCGGCTGATGAAGATGGCGGCCTCCTGGTCGATGCCCATACCCATGGAGTAGAGACCCGGCATGCCGTCATAGTCGGCCTCGACCTTCGTGCTGACGCCGTACTCGGGTTCGCCCAGCACCGGTACGCAGTAGATGCCGATGTGCACGTGAGGGTTCGCGCCCGGCTCGATGCCCGGTGGCAGGAGATCGGTGATCTTGTCGGGGTCGGTCCGGTACGTGATCTTGAGCTTGGGCCACCCTGCAATCTCGCCCGGCTTCGTGAGCAGGTCGTCGGCGTCGGCCATTCGCGCGTCCTCCTGAGTCACCGCCCTCGAGGACGGAGCTGGTCGACTGGATCGGTGAAGTCTCGCGTGCGCGCCGCCGCGTTGCGAAAGTGGGCGACCGGTCCGCCCCGGCTGCCGGCCACCGGCCGATGACATTCGCCCCTACCACGGCGGCCACCGCGGCGAGATCATTCGGCGTGGAGACGTTCGCCCCCGAAACGTCTCGAACGACGCCGGAGGCTGGCCATGTATGATCGCTGGCCGTGTATCGTCGTGCTCACAGCACTGCTCATCGGCGCGTGTGGCAATGGCGGCGACGGTACCGACACCGCCACGAATGTCGCTCCGGCGACAGAATCGACCACCGCGCCCACCGCAGTGCCCCCGACACCGGCACCACCTCCAGCCACTCCGACTCCGGCACCGAGCCCGACACCCGAGCCGACGACATCCGCCGGCGAGAAGGTTGCCTGTACCTCAGCGCCGATCGAGAGTGGTGCAGTCACGCTCTCGGGTGAACGTTGCGCTCCCGGCGCGACGGACGTCGGACCACGACCGGCAGTCGTCGTGCTCAATGGATGTGGTGGTTATGAGGCCGATTCCGACATCACGGCGGCCATCGTGCGCGCCCTTGCCGAACGCGGCGTGATCGGGCTGCGCATCGACTACCTGGCGGCCGAACCCGCGCCAGCCGACACGTATTGCGACGCCGGCGCGGTGATCGGCGCAGCGCAGCCGTTGCTCCAGGCCGTGGTCGACGGCGTCGTCCACCTCCGCGCCGACCCCGACGTCGACCCCGAACGGATCGGAGCGGCCGGGTACTCGCTCGGTGCGTTGGCCGCGATGGCCGCGCAGCTCGGTGGCGCCGGGCTCACGACCGTCACACCGCTCGATCTGACGGCGGTCGCACTGCTTTCATACCCGGACCAACTCCCGACCGTGTCCATCGCAGCCGGCGAGGGCCGGGTGCCTCCACTGTTCTTGATGACCGGCGAGGACGACTCCACCGCTCCGCCCGAGGACGCACAGGCGCTTGTCGATGCTGCGACTGTCGGTGGCGTCCCGACCGAACTGCTGCTCGTACCCGGCCAGGACCACCCGTGGCGCGGCGACGCCGCGACCAGTGCCGGAGCGGTCATCGCCGACTATCTGGCCCGACAGCTCGGAGCCTGACCGAGGGCGACCCCGGGCCGCGTCCGCCGTCGGCGCCTCCTGCCGGCTGGTGGGTGGCGTGCAGTAGGCGTCAGTCGGCCGCATCGGACGGGGCACCCGCGCGGCGCGCCGCCACCAGTCTCATCCGCGGAAGCTCGGCGCGTCGATCGCCCCAGTCGTACACGACGACGGAGCCGGCAACGACGTCGTGGAGCGCACGGCGCTCCCGTCCGACTGCGATGCCCACGAAACCCAGACCCGCCAGAACCCACGAGATCGGTAGGACGAGCACTCGTACCAGTGCCCGACGCGGTCCGAGCGTCCCGCCCTCACGGCGCACAGCGCGCAATCCGACCATGGTCTTGCCGGGCGTTCTTCCCGTGGTGGCCTGACTCACCCAGTACCAGGCGAACAACCAGCCGAACAACAGGACCAGCCTGAGCGGCCCGCCATCGTCCTCCCAGCCGAACTCGTCGAATGTGACGAAGCTCACGAAGAATGCGGTGACCGAGCCAAGGAGCCCGAAGGTGGTCACCGCGCCGAACACATCGAGGACAGCGGCAACCAGTCGGCTGACGGGCCCGGCGTATCGGCCCTGCACGTCCCGACCCTCAACCGACATGGCAACAGCGGGCTCGGGGCCGTTGGCCGATCGGTCCGGTCCCGGCCCGAGGGGGACAACGGCCGGGTCGCGCCTGGTCAACCGCATGATCAATGCATTGATGAGCACATCGAAGCGGATCAGCTGACGCCGGACCAGGTCGAGCCCACTCTCGGCCACGCCGGCCGAACCTCGGCCCACCAGTGGAGCGATGTCCACGCGCTCGATCAGTGCGTCGAGGTCGAGCCGATCGGCCATCTCGTTGACATCGATTCGTTGGAGCAGCGCGTCGAGGTCGAGCCGGCCGGCGATCTCGTTGACATCGATTCGTTGGAGCAGCGCGTCGAGGTCGAGCCGATCAGCGATCTCGTTGACATCGAGCCGCTCGATGACTGCGTCGAGGTCGATGATGTCGAGCACGGTCGGGGTGGCAATGCTCACCAGCCCGCTGATGCTGCGCCCGATCGGTCCCCGATCGCGTCTGGCTGCCTCGGTCTCCAGCGCTCTCGTCACGATGGCGAGCGCGAGGAGCTGGCGGCTCATCGAAGTGGGGGAGCGAGGTGAGGCACCGGCATTCGGCTCACACTACTGCGGGGGCTCCGAGCGATGAGGCTCCGCCATGAGCCCCTCGGCCGCCGCGTCGAGCTCGGCCAGAGCGAATTGGCCTGCTTCGCCGATGGTCATCGCGGCACGACGAGGCTGATAGCTCTCGATGTCGTGCCCGAGCGCCGCCGTGAGCGAGCGACGTGCGTTGGAGCGAGGTTGATGGCCGTTGGCGATCATGGTGGCCAGGAGCTCGCCTCCGGCCTCCGCTCGGCCGGCCCTCGCGAGGCAGATTCCTGCGACGCCGAACAGATGGCTCGTGCCGGCGAGGTAGTGCTGGTCGATCGCCTCCTCGAGCGTGTCACGGCACAGTCCGATGGTGGAGGCGAGGTCGCCCCGACCTGCACGCATGTGGAGGAGCAGTCCGGTGATGAGGTGTGTCATCAGGTGGCTCGAGGACAGCGACCTGGCCCGGTCGAGGCCTTCGATCCACGTGGCCTCGGCGGCCTCGGGATCGCTGCGGACGAGGGCGATCCCCTCGGCCCAGCACGCCAGGGCGGCGGCGCTCGTGCTACCGGTCAGGTCGGCGATGCCACGGACCCGGGTGGCGTGGACTTCGGCCGCCTGGTCGTTGCCGGACGAACCGAGGTGGAAAGCCCGCATTCCCTCCGCCCACAATCGGCTGGGAACCGGCGCCTCGGGCGCATGATCGAGCCACTCTCTCGTGAGGACGTCGCTGTCGGCTGGCGACAGCACGTTGTTCAGGTAGACGGCACTCAGCGCCGCCCGGCACAGGCCCGTGGGATCGCTCGGGTCGATCTCCAGGCCGCGAGCGGCGAGCTCGGCGGCTCGCACGTCGACGGTGAAGTACGCCCCGAGGGCGCCTGCACCGAGCAGTGCGCCGAGACGAGGGTGGTCGGCGACCGCGTCGTCCTCGAGGAGGCGCTCGGAGAAAGCGAACGCCTCGAAGCGCATGGAGAACGTGGCGAACCAGGAGACGTCCAGCGCGACGTCGACTGCCTGATCGATGTTGCCGCGCTCGAGTGATGCCTCGAATGCAGCACGAACATTCCCCCATTCGCGCCCGAGCTGCTCCCATACCTCCGGCTCTTTCACGCTGAGGAGAAGATCGGCCTGCTGGCCGACCAGTTCGGCGAAGAAGGCCGCATGTCGCTCGCGGAAGAGATCTTCGTGCCCGGATCCGGCGAGGGCGTCCGCTGCGAACTGACGAAGCGTCTCGAGCATCCGGAAACGCATTCGGCCGGATGCCGGTTCGCGCCGCAACATCGACTTGTCGACGAGCGCGGTGGCGAGGTGGAGGATCTCGTCGGCCAGCACCAGCTCGTCGTCGGGGCAGACCTCTTCGACGGCGTCGAGCGCGAAACCAGCGGAGAACACGGACAAGCGGTCGAAAAGACGGGCTTCCGGCTCGTTGAGGAGCTCATAGGACCATTGGACGGTGTCACGGAGCGTCCGGTGGCGACCGTGATCGGTGTCGCGCAGGACCGTGAAGCGATCCTCGAGCCGCGAGAGCAGTTCGGTCGGCGTCAGCATGCGGGCCCGAGCCGCGGCCAGCTCGACCGCGAGCGGAATGCCGTCGAGCGATTCGCAGATGCGGGCGATGACCCTGCGCTCGTCCCGGCCGACCGAGTAGTTGGCGTCGCGCTCGGTTGCACGGGTGATGAACAGCTCGACTGCCGCGGTCGAAGGATCGAGTGGCGGCACCTCCACGACCTGTT
Source organism: Acidimicrobiia bacterium (assembly GCA_029861625.1). Taxonomy (GTDB): domain Bacteria; phylum Actinomycetota; class Acidimicrobiia; order Acidimicrobiales; family JAHEJN01; genus JAOTZB01. The sequence continues at coordinate 8,894 of JAOTZB010000036.1, read as the reverse complement.
CCCCGGGGAGCTGCAACGGTTCGCGACTCGTCGCGAGCACGCACCCTGCGCCCGACGTCAGAAGTCGCCGCACGATCTCGCGAGACGCGTCGAGCACGTGCTCGCAGTTGTCGATGACAACCAGTACCTCTCGGTCCTCGAGGTAGTTCGCGATGCTCTCGACGAGTGACATGCCGGGCTGCCGGCGTGCGCCGATTGCGTGGGCCACAGCGTCGTCGACGGCTTCCTCGTTGACCGATGCGAGCTCGCAGAAGACGATTCCCGCGGGAAACCGGTCGCCCGCATTCGACGCAGCCTCGATCGCGAGCCGCGTCTTGCCGACGCCACCGAAGCCGACCATCGTGACGAGGCGATGTTCTCGGATCAGCTCGTCGAGTTGGCCCAGCTCCCGAGCTCGCCCGATCAGCTCCGGGAGCAACGTCGGCAACGTGGTCGTCGGAGTGATCGTGCGGGTTCGGAGCGGGCGGCGGTCGACGATCAGGCCCGGGGCGGAGACGAGGCCGATCCGTTCGGTTCCGATGCCCTTGAGTGGATGTTCGCCCTGGGGTAGGACCTCGACGCCGCGGACCAGCTCGGTCGTCGCAGCCGACACGAGGATCTGGTCGCCGTTGGCGACATCCATGACGCGCGCCGCTCGATTGACGGTGGGCCCCTTGTAGTCACCGTCGCGAAGCGTGGCGTCACCGGTGTGCAGACCCATCCGGACGCGGAGGCGGTCTGCGCCCGACCAGTCCTCGTTCTGCAGGCGCTGCTGCATCATGATGGCCGCGCCGATTGCCGGACCCGCAGCGGCGAATGCCGCAGCGATCCCGTCGCCGGTGTGTTTGAAGACGAACCCGCGGTGTTCGTCGGCGACCTCGCGCAGGATCAGGTCGTGGCGAGCGAGGGATTGGCGCATTTCGTCGGGGCGCTGCTCCCAGCGCTTCGTGCTCGACTCGATGTCGGTGAACAACACGGTGATGGTGCCGCTCGGTCTGTCAGTCATCGCAGGCCAGTCACCCGCGACGCGCGCGTCGTCGCCATGCCCACGGCGGATCATGGCCAGAGGCTAGTGGAGCGGCTTGCCGTGTTCGTCCTCGGTCGTCGGGGGGTCAGGACCTTCGGCACTGGCCCCGAGCCCGGATCCGCGCCGAGAGTCGGGGAGATCGTCAGCAACCGGGAGCCGGCGTGGACGAAGGGCACTCCTCCTTCTACCTGACATTCGACGGGGGACCGAACCCACCGGGGACCGACGCGGTCCTCGAACGGCTCGACCGTCACGGTGTCCTGGCCACCTTCTTCCTGGAGGGTCACCGGCTCGTCGACCAGGCCGATTGTGCACGGCGGATCATCGAGGCCGGCCACGAGATCGGGAATCACTCATACAGCCACGCGGACCTCGACGGCCGTGCCGTCGACGAGGTCGTCGACGAGATCTGCCGGGCTCGGGACATCATCCATCGTGAGACCGGGGTGATCACCGACCAGTTCCGGCCGCCGTGGGGCCGGCTCGGGGCCGAGTCGACCGACGCGATCCTGGCCACCGGACACGATGTCGTGTTGTGGAACCGGAGCGTCCGCGACTGGGAGGGGCCTGACGCTGCTGCGATCGCCCAGCGCATGCTCGACGGCCTCGGCGACGGCGCAATCGTGGTGCTCCACGACCGGATCGTGGAGAACCCCGACGTCCTGGACACCGTGATCCCCGAGATCCGCAACGCCGGGTACGAGTTCCGGTTCACGTCCGGCGCTCCCGAGAGCGACGCCATCGCGCGGAGGCCGACGTGACGCAGTCGGACACACACCTACGGGAAGGACCGTGAGCGTGTTCAGCATCAATCAGGACGCAGTTCGCATCGTCACCGAGCAGATACTGCCGGTGGCCGATCGGCTCCAGTGTCGTGTCGTCACCCTCGACAACGGCGCGACAGTCGTCGACATGGGTGTCGAGGCCCCGGGCGGTTGGCTGGCCGGCCGCCGCTTCGTCGAGGCCACCATCGGCGGCCTCGGAAGCGTTGGGTTCGGCACGTTCCGTGCAATCGACTTCACCGTGCCGTCCATCGATGTCCACGTCGACCAGCCCCAGACGGCCTGTCTGTCCTCCCAGTTCTCCGGCTGGCGGATGTCGGAGAGCGACAAGAGCGACGGCATCGTCCCGATCGGCTCCGGGCCGGCACGGGCGATCGCGCGGAACGACATCTTCTCGCAGGCGTGGACATACGCCGACCGACACCACGCAACTGTCTTCGGCGCACAGACGACGAAGCTCCCGAGCGAGCAGTTCGTCGACGAGGTCGCCGCCGCGTGCGGTGTCGAGCCGGCGAACGTCTACGTGCTGGCGGCTCGCACCGGCAGCCTCGCCGGTTCGATCCAGGTGTGCTCCCGCAGCGTGGAGGCGTCGATCTGGCGCATCCACCGGAAGGGTTTCGACATCTCGAAGGTCAAGAGCGCGATGGGAACCTGCCCGCTCCCGCCCGTTGTGCGCGACGAGCTCACGGCCATGCACCGGGTCAACACCGCGCTTCTGTACGGCGTCTCGGTCCGATTCGTCGTCGACTGCGATGACGAGGAGATCGAGCAGGTGATCGACGCATTGCCGTTCAATGCGTCAGGACGTTTCGGTGAGCGGTTCATCGACCTCTTCGACGAGGGTGATCGCGACTTCTACCAGGTCGACAAGGACGTACACACGGTCGCCGTGTACGAGGTCTGGAACGAGGCCAGCGGGAACACGTTTCGAGCGGGTGAGATCCGGGAGGACATGCTGTCCGACGCGTTCTTCGGAGCATGTCCGGGCCGATGACGTCGTGCGCTCGGCGAGTGCCCGAGTGCTGAAGCTCGGCACCGTGATCATCCCGGTGATGCCGGTCGACGAGGTCATCGAGACGGTCGTCGCGGCCGAACAGATCGGCTTGGAGTACTGCCTGGTCGCCGACGAGAGCCTGATGCTCGATGCCCATGTCGCCCTGGCCGCGGCGGCGCGTGAGACGTCCGAGATCCATCTGGGCCCGGTCACCAACGGCTACACCCGCCATCCGGCAGTGACCGCGACAGCCGTCGCGTCGCTCGACGATCTGTCGCGAGGTCGCGCCGTCGTGACGATCGTCGCCGGGGGGTCGATGGCCCTCGCACCGTTGGGCATTGCCCGGGACGCGCCGGTGTCGGTCGTCGGTGAGACCGTGGAGGTCATGAAGCGGTTGTGGTCAGGCGAGCAGGTCACGTGGGCAGGAGAGCGATTCCGCCTCGACAACGCGATGTCGGGCATGGGTCCCAAGGACATCCCCGTCTGGATCGCGGCCAGAGGGCCCCGCTTGCTGCACCTCGCCGGCCGGAGCGCCGATGGAGTCGTGCTGGAGGTGAAGGCCGATCTGCCGGAAGCGTTGGCGCTGGTCGGCGGTGGCGCCACCGATCGGATCCGGCGTCCGGAGCGGATCTACCTCGATCGCCTGGCCTACCGGCCGGACCTTCGCGTCGGGGCCACGTCCAGCGTGTTCGTGCACGTGCTCATGGACTCGCCGGCTCGGCAACTCCGAGCGCTCGGCCTGGATGATGGCCAGATCGAGGCGTTCCGGAGCTCGTACGAGACCGACGGCCCGGAGCAGGCTCGCTCACACATCCCCGACGAGGCCGTTCTTCAGCACCAGATCGTCGGTTCGCCCGAGCAGTGCAGCGCCGTGCTCCGGGATCTGGTCACTGGGCTCGAGCTCGATGTCTTCCTCTTCTATCTCAACCATCGTGGGCTCGCAGCCAATATCGAGATGATGGAGGATGTCCGGGCGATCGTCGATGCCGCCAACTCCCCGTGATCCATCGGAACTCTCGACCCTGGCAGGTCAGGCGTTCGCAGCCCAGCCTGGAGGGCCGAACGTGTAGCCGACCCGCTCACGCCAGCTCGAAGATCGGGCGAGGTCACGGATGATGTCGGCCCACTCGTGATAGGCGATGCGTACGGGATTGAACGTGTCGATGTTTTTCGTGAGCCCGTAGTGGACCCGTTCGACCTCGGGCTCGAACGATCCGAACAGCCGATCCCACAGGATCAGGATCCCGCCGTAGTTGCGGTCGAGGTACTGCGGGTCGGCGCCGTGGTGCACGCGGTGGTGCGAGGCGGTGCTGAAGACCATCTCGACGGGTCGCGGCAGCTTGTCGATGGTCTCGGTGTGCACCCAGTACTGGTAGAGGAGGTTCAGCTCACCGGCGCGAGCGACCTGCGCCGGACTGAATCCCATCGCGAACATCGGGGTGAACACCCAGTGCATCATCGCCCCGGTCCATGACTGGCGCAGCGCCGTGCTGAGGTTGTAGCGCCGGCTCGAATGATGGTTCACGTGTGCGGCCCAGAAGACGCGGTGTTCATGGCCCCACCGGTGATCCCAGTAGTAGAAGAAGTCCCAGGCGAGGACGGCGGCTGCGAAGCCGAACCTCCGGCTGCCGAGGGACGCGAGCCGTCTTCGGTAGAGCCACCGATCGAGCGGGTCGAAAGCCTTGGAGGCCGCCACGCCGATCGCGAGCATGCCCGCGCCCATTGCCAGGCTGGCCAGCGTGTCCCTGGCCTCGTACCCGAGCGGACGAGCCGTGTTCGATTCCGTGGTCGGATCGTCGAGCTCGACGAGGACATCGGCCTTGCGGCGCAGCGCGAGGTACTCGACCGCCATCGACCCGAGGAACGCCGGGATGGCGAGCATGGTGTAGTTGCCCGTGACGATCCTGCGCAGCGAGGAAGCTCCGGATGCATCGCGGTTCGACAGGAGACCCATCGCGGGCAGGCTATCGGCCGCAGCGTGCTCGATTCTCGCTGCGGCCGCGTTCGCTCAGCGCCGCTCGAGCTCGTCGGCCACCAGCGAGCCGAGGCGCTCCAACTCCGCGAGCTGCCCGTCATCGAGCAGGCGGGGCCGGTAGTCGATCACACAGAGCGTCCCGGCCCGACTGCCGTCGGAGAGCGTGAGCGGCACACCCGCGTAGAAGCGCATCCGTGGATCGTCGTTCACGAGCGGATTGTCGGCGAATCTCGGGTCATCGAGCGCGTCGGGGATCTGGAGAACCACGTCGTCGAGGATCGCGTGGGCACACACGGCCATGTCGCGAGGAGTCTCGGTTGCGTCGAGCCCATGTCGCGACTTGAACCACTGGCGCTCCTCGTCGATGAGGCTGACCAATGCAATGGGTACGTCGAACGAGCGGCTCGCCAGTTCGGTGTACTGATCGAAGCGGGCCTCCGGCTCGGTATCGAGGATCCCGAGGGCACGGAGCGACCGCATCCGCTGGGCCTCGTCCGGAGGAAGTGGGGCGTTCTGCCACCGACACGCTCGGCGCAGCAGCCACGCATGCATCTTCGTGCGGATGTACCCCGCGCTCGACGGCCACAGGAGTCGATCGTTGATCCAATGATGCGCGTCATCGAGGTGACTGACGGGCGTGCCTCCGACTGCAATCACGCCGATCTCGCCGTCGGAGGCGCGGTCGAGCTGTCTGATCGCCCTCGCGAACTCGTAGACGTCGTCGTTGCCGTCGTCCTCCAGGAGGATGATCGCCGGATTGCTCGTCCGGGCGATCTCCATGGCCGTGTCGGGATCGGCTGCCTCCCAGATGTCGAGCCCCTCGGCTGCGGCGGCTGCCCTGAGCGTCGCCGCGATCTCGGGGCTGCGTACTGCCATGAGAACATCCCGTCGCACCTCGTGCACGGCGAGCTTCCTGGTGGCGAATGGTTGCGTATCGCTGCTCGCGTCGGTTTGCGACTGGTCACCCGACAGCTCGATCTGCATACCTTCCGCAGCAGCGAATATCTCACCCTCGTATCCGGATGTTGCGGCATGGGCGCGAGCCAGGCCGACGACCGCGTCGACAGCATCGTCGCTCCGAGTCGGATCATGGTGGTAGAGCGCCACCTGGCCGACGCCCGCGTACCGGGCTGCGTCGATGACGTACTCGACGGTGCTGTGACCCCACCCGACCTTGCCCGCGTACTCGTCGGCCAGGTACTGGGCGTCGTGGATGAGGAGATCGGCCCCCTCGAAGAATTGGGCGTGCGCCCGGTCATGTCGGCTGATGTCCATGTCGCCGCCCGCCGCGAGCGCACGGTGATGGGGCTCGTGGTCCGAGGCGTACACCACGGTCGCACCATCGACCTCGAGCCGGTACCCGAGCGTGAGCGCCGGGTGGTTGAGGTAGTGGGCGTCGACCCTGATCTCCTCGATGTCGAATGTCCCCTCGACGAGATCGTGGTAGTCGACTGCCGCGGCGAGCTGTTCGATCGAGACGGGGAAGTAGCTGTACTGCATCTGGCCCGACAGGGTGTCGCTCAGCGAGCTTCCCAGTCCACGCGGGCCGTAGATGTGCCACGTGTTGTCGGGCCGGAACAACGGTGCGAAGAACGGCAGCCCCTGGATGTGGTCCCAGTGGGTGTGGCTGATGAGCATGTGTCCGACGATCGGGGCGCCATCGCCGCGGGTGGCGATGTCCTGACCGAGTCCGTGGGCGCCGGTACCGCAATCGATCACGACAAGTGTGCCGGCGCCCGAGCAGAGCTCGACGCACGACGTGTTTCCCCCGTATCTGAGCGTGGATGGGCCCGCCTTGGCGATGGATCCCCTCGTACCCCAGAACGTCACCTGCACGGCCGGTACCTCTCGCAGATGGTAGGTGAACCGCGCGTCCCGGTCACGTGCCCGTGCCTCGGCCACACTGTGGTGATGGAGTCCGAGCCGACCGGTTGCAGCAACGCCGAGACCGAGGACCCCGGACCGGACGACGACTTCGATCCCGACCGGCTGGCGGCATGCTCCTATTGGCGGTGTGGTGAGCTCTTCGAGGCTCGGGGCGCCAACCATCGTTATTGCCGCAAGGCGTGTAGGAGCCGCCAGAACAAATGGGAGCGGGCCGAACGACGGAGGATGGAGCGAGAGGTGTCACGGCGAGGCCGGTGACCGCGAACGGCCCTCGAACTAGGGTGAGCCAATGGCGCTGACGTTTGCCGGCTGCGAGCTCGATCTCGGTCGACAGCTGCTCACCCGAGACGGCGAGACCGTGGGAATCGAGCCACAGGCGCTGCGCATCCTCGTCCAGCTGATCGACAGCCGCGATCGGGTGGTCACCAAGAACGAGCTGCTCGACGCGGTGTGGGGCGACCGTTTCGTCAGCGAGTCGGCGCTGACCACCCAGATCAAGGCACTCCGTAAGGCTCTCGGAGACACAGGACGCGACCAGCAGATCGTCAAGACCGTCCACGGCCGCGGCTACATGTTCGTGGCGCCGGTGGAGGAGGACGACGGCTCGGACGGTTCGTCGGAGCCCGAACGGGCCAATCCGGTCATCGCGGTATTGCCCTTCAAGAACCTGTCCCCGAATCCGGCCCAGAGTCACGTCAGCGAGGGCATCACCCACGACATTGTCACGGCCCTGTCCAAGCACCGGTGGCTGAAGGTGCTCACCCGGGCGGTGACCGACCGGTATGCGGAGGATCGCGACGCCTTCTCGCGCCTCCGTGACGAGCTCGGCGTCGACTACGTCGTCGACGGAAGCGTTCGCCGGGCCGGCGATCGTCTGCGGGTGACGGTGAGCCTCACCGACGCGGCCGAGGGGGCGGGAACCTGGGCCGAACGATACGACCGCCAGGTCGAGGACCTCTTCGCGGTCCAGGACGAGATCACCGAGGTGATCGTCGCCAACATCGAGCCCGAGGTCGGCTACGCCGAACGACAGCGCGTATCGCGACGCACCCGGTCCAACCTGCGGGCCTGGGATCTCTACCACCTCGGCGTGGCCCACTTCTTCCGGTTCACCGCCGAGGACAACCGTGAGGCGCAGCGGTTGCTCGCCGAGAGCCGCGAGCTCGATTCCTCCTTCGGCGACGCCCATGCGTGGTGGGCCTACGCCACGATCCTCGGAATGGTCTACTGGGACACCGAGGCCGACTCCGAGTCACTCGACGCCGCCCTGTCCGCCACCCAACAAGCGCTCGAGCTCGACCAACACAATGCCGTCTACCACGCCTTGCGGGGGCGGGTGCAGCTGGCCCGCCGCGAGTACAACAGCGCGCTGCTCGAGAACGAACGCGCCATCGAGCTCAATCCCACCTTCGCAGCTGCATACTGCGGGCTCGGCGACTCGCTCTGCTACGAGGGGCGATACGACGAGGCGATCGCCCAGTTCGAGCGGGCTGTCACGATGGGCACCCACGACCCGCAGCGTTGGGCCTTTCTCTCCTACGGCGCTCTTGCGCTGCTGTTCGCCGAGCGGTTCGATGAGGCCATCGAGTGGGCAGAGCGGGCCTCGACGATCCCGAACTGCCAGTACTGGACCACCGCGCATCGGGTCGTCGGCCTGGCAAAGCTGGGCCGGGCGGCCGATGCAGAGGCCGCGGCCGCCGGGCTGCTCGCAGAATGCCCGGGATTTTCGATCCAGTACGCCCGCGACAAGCTCTTCTACCTGAAGCGCCCGGAACAGCTCGACCTCTACATCGGCGGATTGCGCCTGGCAGGTGTGCCCGAGCGGTGATCGCTCACCGATCGATGCAATCCTCAGAACTTCCCCACCTCGTCATCAGGACTTCGCAAGCAGAATCCTTCACAGTGGGACCATGAGCATCACAACATCCACACAAGAGGACGACCGCTCCACGCCGGTCGATCCCGAAGCCCTTCGTGACGAGGTGCGGGCCAAGTACCGGGAGGTCGCCGAGACCCCCGATGCAACGTTCCACTTCCACACCGGGCGGAGCCTGGCCCAGCGCTGTCGCTATGACATGACTCCTGTGGACGAGCTACCCGATCTCGCCGTCGAGTCCTTCGCCGGAGTCGCGAATCCGTTCGAGCTTCGGGCGATCGAGCCGGGCGAACGGGTCGTCGACGTCGGTTCCGGTGCAGGATTCGACAGCTTCCTGGCCGCCAAGGCCACCGGGTCCGATGGCGGTGTCGTGG
>JAOTZB010000278.1 GCA_029861625.1 Acidimicrobiia bacterium | reverse complement strand
GAGGCGATCGCGACCGCTGCCGTCGTCGCCGGTGTCGATCGGGGACTCGAGCTGTGCGCCGCGACCGGCACGACCGGCCTGCTCATCGATGCCGCGGGCCACGCTCATCGGGCCGAGCTGTTCGAGGCGTTCGCGTGCTGATCGTCAACACGAAGTTCTGGTGGTACGTCGCCCGTTCGAGCGGGCTCGTCGCGTGGGGCGTTCTCGCGCTGTCGGTTGCCTTCGGGCTGGTGCTCTCGAGCCGGTTCTTCGGCCGGCGCACCAACCCGGCATGGACGCTGTCGGTGCATCGCTTCCTGGGCGGCATGGGCGTCGTCTTCACCGGGCTGCACCTCGCCGGTCTGTATGCGGACGACTACGTCCAGTTCACCATCGGCGATTTCCTCATTCCCGGATCGTCGCCGTGGCGGCCGGGGGCCGTGACGTGGGGTGTGGTGAGCCTCTACGTGTTGATCGCCATCGAGGGCACGTCGCTGTTGATGCGACACCTGCCGCGGCGGCTGTGGCGGGCCGTGCACTGGCTCAGCCCCGCGTTGTTCATCACTGCGAGCGTGCACACCTATCAGGCCGGCACCGACATCGGACGACACGCGGTGCAGGTGGGCATCGCCACGATCGTGGCGCTGGCGGTTCTCACGACCGTGCGGATGGCCACGGCGAGGCGTCGCACCCACCGGCCCCGTCCCCTCCTGCCGACCCGGACGGAGATCGGCGCGGCCTGACCCGCTCGGGATCAGCCGGCGCGGAGCACCGAACGGACCAGCGGCTCGTAGTGCGACAGCGGCGGCGTGACGCCGTCGGGGTCGAAGGCCATCTGGTCGTACTTGCCGCAGAACTCGACTGTCGGCTCGTAGTGGGGACTGTCGACGAGTGCGTCGCGGGCGTTGCGATCGAGGCCGATGTGGTGCCAGAAGTAATAGCCCTGGATCGTGCCGTGGTGCAGCACCATCCAGTGGTTGGCCTCGCTCACGTAGGGCTTGACGATCGCGGCACCGATCTCGGGGTGGTTGAACGGAGCGAGCACGTCGCCGATGTCATGGAGGAGCGCACACACCAGGTACTCGTCGTCCTTGCCGTCGCGCTCGGCGAGGTGGGCGGTCTGGAGCGAGTGCGTGAGCCGATCGCACGCGAATCCGCCATGGTCACCTTCGAGCAACGCCAGCTGATCGAGGACGCGATCGGCCACGGTCGTCTCGGCGTGGTGGGACAGGTTGGCCATGATGATGTCCCAGTCCTCCTTCGTGGACTGATCCATCCGGGTGAACGTGGCCCGCTGGCCCACCAAATCGCTCATCGCGCTACCCCCTGTGGTCGCGTCGAGGGTAGCGCCGGGCGCTCAGCCGGCCCAGCCCGCGGCCGAGCCGGGTTCGCCGGTCAGCGTGAGACCGTTCGCACCCGCGGTCGCCGGTTCGCCTGACCAGATGCCGGCCGCTTCGGCGACCGAGGCCCGCCCGCCGCCCGCCGCCCACTGCACGTAGCTGACGATGTCGTCGCTGTTGCCGAAGTCGTTCGACGTGTAGACCGCCACCTCGCCGCCCGTGTCGTTGAACCCGGCCAGGGTGACCACGATGGAGTCGCCGGGGGCCAGCTCTCCTTCGGGCAGCGCCTGATACGACGGCCGGTTGCAGATCCAGTGGCCGGTCAGGTCGTAGGCCGTATCGCTGGTGTTGGTGATGGTGGCAACCGACGCCCCGAAGTCGACCGCGGTGACCTGGACCGGCGGGCCGCCATCGGCTGCGGGCGCGGCTTCCTCCGCCGGCGCCTCTTCCTCCGCCGGTGCCTCTTCCTCCGCCGGTGCCTCTTCCTCCGCCGGTGCCTCTTCCTCCGCCGGCGCCTCTTCCTCCGCCGGCGCCTCCTCCTCCGCCGGCGCCTCCTCCTCCGCCGGCGCCTCTTCGACCGACTCGTCGGCGGACGTGTCGACCGAGTCCGAGTCGTCGTCGCTGCCACATGCAGCGGCGAAAAGTGCCAGGACGGCGAACAGTGCGGCGATGGTACGGAAACGCGTGGACATTCGGGCCTCCCCCGAGATTCGGTTCGACGACCAATACGTCACGACCCGCCCAACGGTTCACGCTATTCACATTTTCGTCGCCGGGACGGTCACCCCGGGGATCTCAGGGCGTGAATGCGTCGATCACCTCGGAGAACGTCGAGACCGAACCGGCGTGGCCGACGTCGGCGAGGCTCACCACGGCGGTGTCCACCCCGGCCGCGGCGAGCCGCTGGAACCGATCGACGTGTTCGTCGACAGTGCCGGCCATGTACCGCTGGGCGGCCTGTTCCGGCGCCATCGTCCCGGCCAGCTCATCCACGCGAGTGGCCAGCGACGAGCGGTCGGCGCCACACAACAGCGCGCTGAGCTGGGTGATCTCGATGTCGCCTCGATCGCGTCCGACCTCGGCACAGTGGCGGTCGAGCACCTCGACCTTGTGGGCGATCACGTCGGGTTCACCGAAGAGATTGCAGGCGTCGGCGTGTTCCGCCACGAGCCGCAGCGTGCGCCGTTCGCCGGACCCACCGATGAGGATGGGCACGCGATCTCGGAGCGGGCGCGGGTAGCAGAGCGCCTCGGGGATCGAGATGCGCCTGCCCTCGAACGACGGGGCGCCCGGGCCCCACATGAGCGGGAGCAGCTCGAGGGCGTCCTCGAGCAGCTCGTAGCGGGCGGCCACGGGAGGGAACTCGTAGCCGTACGCGGAGTGTTCGCGTTCGAACCACCCGAGCCCGAGGCCGCATCGAGCGCGGCCGCCGGACAAGACGTCGAGGGTGGCGACGATCTTCGCGAGGTGGGCGACGTTCCGGTACGTCACGCAGGTCACCATGGCACCGAGCTCGATCGTGCTCGTGCGGGCGGCCAGGAAACCCAACGTGGTGTAGCTGTCGAGCATCGCCTCCCACTCGCGGCCGACCTGTGGGATCTGGACGAAGTGGTCCATGACCCAGAGGCTCGTGAAGCCGGCATGCTCGGCTTCGGCGGCGATCTGACCGAGCCGCTCGCCGATCGCCTCGTTGTCGCCCGGCCAGTCGAAGGCCGAGACCTGGAGCCCGAACGCCAGGCGGGTGTGATCGGGCCGGCCCGACTCCAACAACGGTCGGGGCACGATGGCCGCGGGGGCAACGGCATCGGTGTGGTCGAAGCCGGCGCCGAGCGTGTCCTTCACCCCGGCCCACTTCTCGAGCTGGGCGGTCAGCACCTTGCTCGGGACCGGGCTCGGGCGACTGCGGTTGTTCTTGCGACAGGTCTTGTCGTCGACGTCGAACAGGATCAGATGGGTCGGACGACCGTTCTTCGCCGCCACGGCGAGCCAGGCGAGCTGACGATCGACGTCCATGCCCAGCGTGTCGACGACCGTGAACAGACCGCGGGCCAGCCGGCGCTCGACCACGAGGTCGAGTACGGCGAAGGCATCGGTGCTGGCACGAAGGTCGTGCTCGTGGTGGCCGACGACGCCGCGCAGCTCGTCGGCGGACAGGATCTGGGACGACCGGAACCACCGCGCCGCCCACGTCGACTTCCCCGAGCCCGATGGGCCCGCCAACACGACCAGCGCGTCGTCGCGCAGTCGGATCGTCGGTGTCCGGTCGGATTCGTCCGACGCGGTCACTCGCCGCCGAACGCCGCCGCGGCGCCGGCAGCCATCTCTTCTTCGGACAGGTCGGCGACGTGGGTGGCCAGCGACCACATGTGACCGAACGGATCCTTGACCTTGGCGAAGCGGTCGCCCCAGAACATGTCCATCGGTGGCATGAGCACGTCGGCTCCTGCTGCGGCGGCGGCCGCAACAACCGCGTCGACATCGGCGACGTAGTGATGAAGCGTCACGGGCGAGCCCCCGACGGCGCCCGGCGAGCTCCCCTGGCCGTCATTCATCTCGGGGAAGTCGTCGGCCACGAAGACGACACCCTCGCCGATCTTCATCTCGGCGTGCATGAGGCGACCATCGGGCGCGGGCATGGCCGACTCCCGGGTCGCGCCGAACACCGTGCCGTACCACTCGATGGCCTCGGCCGCGCCCTCGACGGTGAGGTACGGCACGACATATGGCCGGTCTTCGGGAACGGGCTGCACCATGGCCGAACCTCCTGCTCGATCGTGCGCGCCGAGACTAGAGCCGAACCATCCGCGGTGCGAGCGGCACCACCGCCGGTCGAAGCCTCCGCCGAGCGAGCGGCTCGACGACCGGCCGCGGCATCGCGGTGGCCTACGATTGGCACAAGTGAGTCTCTCCGTCACGACGCCGCCGAGGCGATCCACACACGGGCCACTGATCGTGATGGCTGTCTCGCTGCTGGTCTGCGGCTTCCACCTCGGTTTCGGCGCGTGGTTCACCTTTCGGGAGCTCGATCCCCACAGCGGGGACAGCTGGACCAGCGGCGAGCTGGTCGGGGTGCTCGTCGTGTGGGCGGTCGGTCTCCTGCTCATCGGCCGACTCGTGGAGACGAGCGGACCGTGGAGCGCTGCCCTCGTCTCGCGCGCTGTCGCCGCGTCGATGCTCGTCGGTGCCGTGGCATCGATGATCGGTGGTCGCGTCCGAACAGAGTTCGGGCTCAACTTCAGCGGCGGCATCGGATACGCGGCCGGCACGTTCGCCTATGCGGTGGTGATGTCGGCGGTCTTCGTCGGTCTCCCCATGTTGTTGTTCGTGAAGGGCAGCCCGGAGCGTCGCAAGCGGGCCGCTGTCGCCGCGACGATCGCGGCGGCGCTGTTGGCCCCGGCGGTGTTCGCGAACGAGTTCCACCGGAAGCCACTGCTCATCCTGGGCGTCGTGGCGGTCGTGATCGTGGTTCCCGTCCTGATCGTCGGTCTTCTCGTGCGGTCCGAGCGGCGCCCCGGTGCTGTCGTGTGGGCTGCGCTATTCGTCATGGTGCTCGGCTACGGCGTACTGCTCGTTCCGATCATCTCGCTCGCGGCCGAGTCCGGACACGAGGACGCGGTGTACTCGCAACCATGGTTGACCCTGGCCGGGCTGAGTGCACAGTGGTACGCCCTCAGCGTCGTGACCACGTCCGAACCGTTGGGAAGTGGGTCGCCAGGAGCCTAAGGTGACGCCACCTGCGGGTGTAGTTCAATGGTAGAACATCAGCTTCCCAAGCTGAGAACGCGGGTTCGATTCCCGTCACCCGCTCGCAGCAAACAAGCTGGTCAGAGGCAGTTTCTGACCTCGGAGGCCTGGAT
>JAOTZB010000277.1 GCA_029861625.1 Acidimicrobiia bacterium | reverse complement strand
GTCGTCGGTCAGCTCGAATCCGACGGACTCCATGAACTTGCCCATCGTCGCGTTCTCGCCCGCGGCCGCGTCGCTGAAGGGATGGATGTGGATGATGCCGTCGGTGTGGGTGTGGATGCCCTCTGGGTCGTCCTGGACCGGGAAGGGCGGAATCCAGCCGTCGATGCAGAGGAACAGGCCATAGGGGCTGTGCCAGTGGTCCTCGGTCGTCGGTGCCGGGCCGGTGCCGGTCGCGGGTCCGACGGAGTCGTCGGCAGCGTCGGTCGTGCCTTCGTCGGCACCGTCGTCGGAGGCGGCACCGTCGGCCGAGCCGTCGTCGGGGTCGACGCCCTCGTCGGCGGCGTCGCTCGTGGTGTCGACGGCGGCCGAGTCGTCGCCGTCGTCGCTGCCGCACGCCGCGGCGATCAAGGTGACGGCGAGCACCGCCGCGAGCAGTCGACGGGTCATCGGGACAGCACCTCTGCGATCTGGACGGCGTTGAGTGCCGCTCCCTTGCGTAGATTGTCGCCCGACACGAACAACGCGAGCCCGTGGGCCACGGTCTCATCGCGGCGGATCCGCCCGACGAACGTCGAGTCGGCGCCGGCCGCCTGGAGGGGAGTGGGCACCTCGGCCAGCGCGACTCCGTCGCTCCGGGCCAGCAGTTCGCGCGCCCGATCGGGCGTGATCGGCCGATCGAACTCCGCGTTGATCGACAGCGAGTGTCCGGTGAACACGGGGACCCTGACGCAGGTGCCGCTCACGGCGAGGTCCGGGATGCCCAGGATCTTGCGACTCTCGTCGCGCAGCTTCTGCTCTTCGCTGGTCTCGGCCGAACCGTCATCGACCAGCTCGCCTGCGATTGGCAACACGTTGAATGCGATCGGCGCGGCGAACTCGTGCGGCTCCGGGAGCTCGACGGCGGCGCCGTCGTGGGTGAGCGCTGCGGCCCGATCGGCCACCTTGCGAGCCTGCTCGTCGAGCTCGTCGACACCGGAGGAACCGGCCCCCGACACCGCCTGGTAGGTGGAGATGACGAGCCGGCGGAGGCCGGCCTCGTCGTGCAGCGGCTTCAGCACGGGCATGGCGACCATCGTGGTGCAGTTGGGATTGGCGACGATGCCCTTCGGGATGTCGTCGAGCGCATCAGCGTTCACCTCGGGGACCACGAGCGGGACGTCGGGATCCATGCGCCATGCCGAGGAGTTGTCGATGACGATGGCCCCGGCGGCCGCGACCCGTGGCGCCAGGGACTTCGACGTGGCACCCCCCGCCGAGAACATGGCGATGTCGATGCCGGCGAAGTCGGCTGTCGATGCGTCCTCGACCTCGATGTCGCTGTCCTTCCACGGCAGCACGCGGCCGGCGGAACGGCTCGACGCGAAGAACCTCACGACCTCGGCGGGGAAGCTGCGCTCGATGAGGATGCGGCGCATGACCCCGCCGACTTGACCGGTGGCACCGACGATTCCGACGTTCACGGGTGTGGAGGGTAGCGGTGCTCGATCAGCGAGCGCGGTCGGTATCGCCCGCTCGAACGCGACCGGACGGACCGGCCATGCCCGACGGGTCGATCAGCTGTGGCCTCGTGACGCCGGGCGGAGCTCGCCCTCCCGGAGCCGGAATCGCCGCTCACACACGGGGCAGTCGCCGACGATGCCCCCGTCGACGCTGCTGTCCGATGGCTCGAAGACGACCATGCCCGCGCACCATGCGGTGGGGCACGGCGTCTGTATGTATGCGTTTTGCCCGAGTTGTCTCATCATTGTCCTCACCAGAAGGATCGGCGAGAACGGGACGTGGACGAATGGGCAAAGCCCGAGCGCGAACCGGGCCCAGGGCCTCAGGGTCGGGCAATTCAGTGGGTGCTGTTGCTCAGCTCATAGGCCGAGTGGAGCAGTACAACTGCCCGTTCGAGGTCGTCCTCGGCAATGACGCAGCTGATCCGGATCGGCGAGGTCGAGATCATCTCGATGTTGATCCCGGCATCGGCGAGGGTCTCGAACATGGTGGCGGCAACACCCGGGTTCGACTTCATCCCGGCCCCGATGACCGACACCCGGCCGATGCTCGCATCGGTGATCACACCGAGTGCTCCGATGTCGGCGCCGAGCGCCTGGCTGGCAGCCGTCGCCACCTCGACCTGCTCGTTCGGCACCGTGAACGAGATGTCGGTGACGCCGTCGGCGGAGGTGTTCTGGACGATCATGTCGACGTTGACACCGGCGTCGGCGAGGGCTCGGAACAGGCGGGCGGCAATACCCGGTTCGTCCGGAACACCGCTGACGGTGACCTTGGCCTCGGAGTCGTCGGGTGTGATGGCCGAGACGATGGCCTGCTCCATGGTTGGATCCTCCTGGGTGACGATGGTGCCCGGCTCCCACGTGAATGCCGATCGAATGTGCAATGGCACGCCGTACCGGCCGGCGACCTCGACGGAACGCATGGCCGGTTTCGGGCAGCCGGTCGCCGTCATCTCCAGCAGCTCGTCGAACGAGATCGACGACATCTTGCGAGCGGACATGACGACGCGCGGGTCGGTGGTGAACACACCCGAGACGTCGGTGTAGAGCTCACACAGGTCGGCGCCGAGCGCCTTGGCCAGTGCGACCGCCGTGGTGTCGCTCCCGCCGCGACCGAGAAACGTGACGTCGCGGCCGGTGGAGACGCCCTGGGAACCGGCGACCACCGGAACCCGCCCCTCGTCGACCGCGGTGCGGACCCGTTGCGGGTTGATGTCGAGGATCTTCGCGTTGCGATGGTTGGTGTCGGTGAGGAATCCCGCCTGCGATCCGGTGAAGCTGTCGGCGGGTACGCCGATGTCGTGCAACGCCATGCACACGAGGGCTGTTGCCTTGCGCTCACCTGCGGTGATCAACATGTCGACCTCGCGGCCCGGCATGGTCGGCGACACTTCGGCCGCGAGCCGCAGGAGCTCGTCGGTCTCCTTGCCCATCGCACTGACGACGAGGACGATCTGGTCGTCGCGCTGTCGGCAGCGGCGCACATGATCGGCCACTTCCCGGATGCGGTCGGCGTCGGCGACCGACGTACCGCCGAACTTCTGGACGATCAGAGCCACGGCCGACAACGCTAACGGCGGCCGGGATCATCAACACGGTTGCTACTCTGACGGCCCATGGCCAAAGACAAGCGTGCCAGGCAACGGGCTGCTCGCGACGCGAAATCGTCTGCCGAGAGCAAGCGGCAAGCTGCCCAGGACGTCCGGGTGAGCAAGCAGCGCAATCAGGCGTTCATCCGATTCGCGATCATCGGCGGCGCCGTCATCGCCGCGTTCGTCCTGATCGGTGTGTTGTTGACCGGCGGCGGCGACAGCACCGACGACGACGTCACCGACTCGCGCGTCAACCTCACGTTCTTGCCGTCCGACTACGGCACCGGCGACTGTGCGCAGCCGGGCGGAACCCCGGTCACGAGCTTCGACGACGCTCCCCAGCTCTGCATCGAGCCGGGCGAACCCCTCGACGCGGTCTTCGCGACCAGCGAGGGCGAGATCCGCGTCGAGCTCGACACGTTCCGCACCACCGGCACGGTCAACAACTTCGTCAACCTCGCCCAGAGTGGGTACTACGACGGTCTCGAGGTCTTCCGAACCGATCCGGTCGCCGCGGTCGTCGAGTCGGGTGCCCTGCTCAACAGCCCCGACGATCCCGGCCCCGGATACACGATCCCCGACGAGGGGTTCGGATTCAGCTACGACGGGGGCGAGCTGGCGATGTCGCGGACCAACGAACCCGACAGCGGCGGGAGCCGGTTCTTCTTCACCGTGAACGAGAACGCCGACGCCTTGAACGGCCAGGGCGACTTCGTCGTGTTCGGTGAGGTCACCGACGGGATCGACGTGCTCGGCGCCATCCTGGCCTTGCACGAGGCCGACCCCGGCAGCATCAGCAGCGGCGCACCCCGCCGCACGGTCGTGATCGACACCGTCACCATCGAACCGGCGGGCTGAGCGGGAGCGACACGGCCGGCATCGGCTCAACCCGGCCCCATGCTGCGGGCCCGGGACCCGTCGGGACCGGTCGGTGTCGGGGTGGCGACACCGATCGAAACCGTGGTGAGCGGCCATGCCAGCCGAGGCAGCTCGTGGCGGGTCACGTCGGTCACGCTCAGGCCTGCACGCCACAAGGCGATGCGGAACCCGGTGTGGAGTCGCAGCCGAGCCGATACCTCGGTGGCCGGGCGCCAGAGGCGCTGCACCTGACCCACGAGCCCGGGAGTGCGGGTGGGCTCGGCGAAGAGCACCTGACCGTCGTCGGCGACGAGGCGGGCCAGCCGCGCCGCGTATCGATCGATGTCGTCCACGGTCGTGGTTCGCAGAACCGACACCACCGTGTCGAAGGGCCCCAGCCGTTCCGCGGCGGAGATGGAGTCGACCGCGACGGCGGGCGGCCGTACCCGCTGACCGACGACGGTGACCGACTCGACATCGGCGGGCAGGAGCTCGGCATGCGGCTGGGACGAGAGCTCCAGCACGTTGCCGTACGCCGTCGACAACAAGCGTTCGAGCGCGGGCCGCATGGCATGGCGAGCAGGCCTGGTGAGATCGGGAAACCCCGGCACCGGCACGTTGACCACGGTCATCTCCCTGTCGACCAGACGAAGAGGGCCCGACCATACCGGGCGGCCATGGCGCCAATACGCTTCTTCGGTGCCTGCTGACATCCCGACGACATCGTGGATCTTCCCACCGGTCGATGATGCCGACGAACACGGCGTCGTCGGCATCGGGGCCGACCTCGAACCCGGCACCCTGCTCGCGGCGTACGCGTCGGGCCTGTTCCCCATGCCCTTCGGTCCGTCGGGCCCCATCGCGTGGTGGTCGCCCGACCCGCGGGGAATCCTCGAACCCGCCGCGTTCCGACCGAGTCGCTCCCTCCGTCGTTCGATGCGACGATACGACGTCACGATCGACGCGGCGTTCGACCGGGTGATCGACGCGTGCCGGAGCCTGCCTCGACCGGGCGGGTGGATCAACACGGCGATGCGGGATGCCTACGTGCACCTGCACTCTCTCGGCTGGGCCCACAGCATCGAGACCTGGCGTGAGGGTGAGCTCGTGGGCGGACTGTACGGCGTGGCGATCGGCGGTCTCTTCGCAGGCGAGTCGATGTTCCACCTGGCCACCGACGCGAGCAAGGTTGCACTGGCGACGTTGGTGGAGCAGGTCGACGACGGGTGTCCCCGGTTGAT
>JAOTZB010000035.1 GCA_029861625.1 Acidimicrobiia bacterium | reverse complement strand
ACTCCACTTGCTGCGCCATTGACCCGCTCGTGGTCCGAACGTTCGTATTGCCGATCTTGGCGTGTCGACCGTAACCTCGCTGACGTTGCACCCTGGACTCGAGGAGCTGAAGGGCATCGCCGAGGTTGCCATCCGGTTGGACGAGGTCACGAAGCGCTTCGACGGCACCGACTCCGACGCGGTCTCGGCGCTGAGCCTCGAGATCCCGAGGGGCTCGATCGTCACGCTCATCGGCCCGTCGGGTTGCGGGAAGACCACGACCCTACGGATGATCAACCGGCTCATCGAGCCGACCTCTGGTCGCGTCGAGATCAACGGGCTCGACGCCATCGACCAGCCGGTCACGGCGCTGCGGCGCAGCATCGGCTACGTGATCCAGCAGGTTGGGTTGTTCCCGCACCGCACGGTGAGCCAGAACATCGCGACCGTGCCCCGCACACTCGGATGGGACAAGCAACGAACCGCCGGCCGGGTGGCCGAGCTGGCCGAGCTGGTCGGACTCGAGCCCTCGATGCTCGACCGGTTCCCCGATGAGCTGTCGGGCGGCCAGCAACAACGGGTGGGCGTCGCCCGTGCGCTTGCCGCTGACCCGCCCGTTCTGTTGATGGACGAGCCGTTCGGCGCGGTCGACCCCATCGTCCGCACTCGACTGCAGGACGAGCTGTTGGCGCTTCAGGAACAGGTGGACAAGACCATCGTCTTCGTCACCCACGACATCGACGAGGCTCTGAAGCTGGCCGACCGCATCGCGTTGTTGAACGTGGGCGGGATCCTCGAGCAGTACTCGACTCCCGACGACCTGCTGCGAGCGCCGGCCAACGAGTTCGTGGAACAGTTCATCGGCGAGGACCGCGGCATGAAGCGACTGACGCTGAAGACGGTCGCCGATCTGCCGTTCGAGCAGGGTCCGGTGGTCGACATCGGCGCATCGCCGATCGAGGCAGTTGCGGTAGCAGACGCCGAGGGCGGCGACTGGGTCGGTCTGGTTCGGGAAGGCAGCTTTGCCGGCTGGGCCCGGTCCGAGGACCTGAGACAGGGCGCTGCGGTCGCCGACGTTCCTCGCTCGCAGCCGGCGGCACAAGTGACCCCCGAGAGCACATTGCGCACTGCAATGGAGCTGATCATGACCTCGCACACGTCGGTCGCGGTCATCGACGACGGCGGTCGTTTCGGCGGCGTGGTCACGCTCGACACGATCCGCGCCAGCCTGGTTGCCGAGGTCGATCGGTGAGCGTCGTTGCCCAGGCCGCCAACCCCATCATCCGGTGGGAGTGGATCGTCGACGAGTGGGACCAGATCCAAGAGGCCCTCATCCAGCATCTCGAGCTGACGATTCTCTCCGTCTCGCTGGGTGCGCTGGTCGCGGCACTCCTCTCCGCGGTTGCGTTGCGCTTCAGACCGATGGCCACGCCGATCACCGGATTCACCGGGTTCCTCTACACGATCCCGAGCGTCGCCCTCTTCGGCCTCCTGGTCCCGTATTTCGGCCTGACCCGCACGACCGCGGTCTTGCCCTTGGCCGCCTACACGCTCCTGATCCTCGTCACGAATACGCTCGCAGGGTTCGACGCCGTTCCGGCGTCGGTTCGCGATGCTGCCGACGGAATGGGCCTCACGCCCACCCAGCGAGTGATCAAGGTCGAGCTCCCGTTGGCGCTCCCCTACATCATCGCCGGGCTGCGAATCGCGGTCGTCTCGACGGTGGGTCTGGTCACCGTGGCATCGATCATCGGCCAGGGCGGGCTGGGTCGGCTGATCCTCGACGGGCTGCGCCGGACGTTCTGGACCCCGATGACCATCGGGGCGACATTGTCCATCGTGTTGGCCCTGGTTCTCGACGGGGTGATCTACCTGATCGGACGAGCGGCGACGCCCTGGGCACAGCGGGCGAGGACGACGTGACGGTCGTCGTGTTCGCCCAGGCCGCGATCCCCCGCGACATCGGCCTGTTCGAGTTCCTCTTCGGCGCCGAGTACTGGACCGGCGCCGGCGGCATCCTCACGTCGCTGTGGGACACGGTCGTGCTCTGTGCAGCAGTGGTGGTCGTGGCCACAGTGGTTGCCGTGCCGCTCGCCACCGCGCTTGCACACCACGGACGAGGCGAGCTGTCGGTGACGTGGATCGTGACGCTCAGCCGGGCCATCCCGACCTTCGCGGTCGCAGGCCTGTTGGTCCCTATCTCGTTGCGCCGCGGGCTGGGATTCGAGCCGTGGCCGATCTTCATCGCCCTCTTGCTGCTCGCGCTCCCGCCCATCTACCTCAACACCTACACCGCGGTGAAAGATGTCGACAGGGGTGTCGTCGATGCCGCTCGCGCCATGGGTTTCAGCGAGCGTCACGTCCTGTTCCGAGTCGAGATGGCCCTGGGGACCGCGGTGATCCTGGCGGGCGTACGCGTGGCGGCCGTGCAGGTCGTGGCCACCGAACCGATCCGCGCTTTTCTCGGCGGTGATGGGCTCGGGCGGTACGTGCGCGATGGTTTGGGGCAGAATAATGACAACCTGCTGCTCGGTGGAGCCATTCTCGTGGCTGCGCTGGCGGCGCTCACCGGCGTGATGTTCGGTTTGGCTCAGCGCCTTGCGCTCCCTGCCGGCGTTCGCCGACTCGCTCGACCCCGAACCCGCTGAACGCCAAGATCGCCTCCGACCAGTTCGCCACAAGAAGAGAGATTCCGATGAACAGAAGGCTCCTCCCGCTCCTCATCTCGGTCCTTGCGCTGTTCGCGCTCGTCGCTGCGGCCTGCGGATCCGACGACGACTCCGGTGGCGACGCCGAAGCCGGCGGCGATACCGACGAAGCCGCGGCCGAGGAGCCGGCACCCCCCGATGGCCCCACCATCCGGGTCCGTGGTCAGGATTTCTCCGAGTCGGTCACGATCGCCGAGGTCTACGCGCAGTACCTGGCTGCCAAGGGGTACGAAATCGAGGTCCTGACTCCGGCCGGGTTCCGCACCGAGGCAATCGACGGCATCAGCAACGGCGACCTCGACCTCATCATCGACTACATCGGCGGGGCGCTGAGCGCGCTCGCACCCGATGCTGGGTCTTCGAGCGACCCAGCCGAGATCGTCGGGATCATCGCCCCCCTGTACCAGGATCTCGGTGCGACCCTGCTCGATGTCTCCCCCGCTGTCGACGGCGACGCCCTGGTCGTCCGGGGAGACTCCGAGGCGGCGACGATCTCGGACCTCGCATCGATCGAAACGGTCTTCGGTGCATCCGCGGCGTGCTTCGAGCGCCCGCAGTGTTTCATCGGCTACACCGATCCCGACATCTACGGCATCGAGTTCGCCGACACGGTCACGATCGAGTTCGGTCCGCTCCTCGGCGAGGCGTTGGCGGCCGGAGAGGTCGACGCCGTGGTCTGGAACACAACGGCTCCCCAGATCGGTGAGCAGGGTTTCAAGGTGCTCGACGACGACATGGGTCTCCATCCGGCGCAGAACATCGCGCCGATCGTCGTCAGCTCGGTGCTGGACGCCTACGGCGACCAGCTCGCGACCGATCTCAATGCTCTCAGCGCGGCGATCACGACCGACGATCTGGTGGCATGGAACATCGAGACCGACATCAACTTCCGTGAATCCGACGACGTCGCGGCGGACTGGCTGGAAGAGAAGGGCCTCCTCTGACCGGTGGAACCGTCCATCGACACCGGACGTTGAACACACATGACCAATGCAGCGCCCGATCGCCCCGACGGCGCCTCGACCCGCGGCGTGTTCGCCCGCATCCGATCGAAGTGGAAGTGGGCCGTCGCGGCCGGGGTCGTCCTCGTGGGTGCGACTGCCTGGCTGGCGTTCGGATACTTCGGCATTCACACCCTCTTCATCGACGACGAGGCGAACGAGGCGGCGCCGGTCTTCACGAGCGGGGCCGGAGCGTCCGGACTTCCCAGTGACGACATCAGCGAGGCCACGACCGCCGAGATGAACGAGGTCGCCGCCGCCGTCGACATGCCGGCGGAGGTGAACGTCGACGAGACCGAACCCGCCATGGCCGCTGACGCACCCGAGATCGTCACCCTCGCCGAGGGAACATTCGTCGACCGGAGCCACCCATCGGAAGGGCGCGCAGTCGTGCTGAATGATGGCACCGAGCAGCGGTTCCTGCGCTTCGAGGAGTTCGCCACCGACAACGGTCCCGACCTGAACGTCTACCTCACTCGCGCCGACGCCGACGCCGATGCCGGCGCCTTCGGGCGTGCCGGCGACTTCGTCGACCTCGGGGATCTGACCGGAAACATAGGACCCCAGAACTACGAGATCCCTGCCGACGTCGATCTCGCCGAGTTCGACACCGTGGTGATCTGGTGCGTGCGGTTCGGTGTCGCGTTCGGGGCCGCCGATCTGATGCCGACCACGCCCGCGAGCTGAGCGAGCTGCCACGATCGGCGGTCCCACAGCGAGTTGCAGACGAGCGTGCGGATTCCTGCTTCGGCGGCCCGGCTGCAGAGCTCAACGCGACGCGCGGCATCGGTCACGTACTCATCGCGGTACTCGGCGTTGAAGACCGGCTTGCCCGCCTCGATGAACGCGTCACAAGGCCCACATTCGTCGAACTCATGGCACTCCTCGTTGACGCTGAAGTCGAAGCCGTCGAGCACCACCGGGATGAGCTCGGTGGCGAGCCAGCGTTCTCCCTCAGGAGCAGGTTCCGCCGTCTCATGGCCGGAGCGGGTGGTGCCGAAGCGGTGCTCAGCTGTCGATGTTGCAGTCGATCTCGAGCTGGTCGAGGTCGATGACATCGTCGGAGTCGAGGCCGGCGAGCTCCCGGAACTGCAGCTCCTCCGCGTTGTCGACGAAGACGCTGGTGACACAGTCGACCTGCTCGCCGGTCAGCCCACTGCCCTCGAAGGTCGATCGCAGCAGCGGGTCCCAGTCGACGCACTCGTTGGTCGCCTTGGCAATCACGCTGGCATCTGCCTCCGGATAGATCACGTCCTCATCGGTGCCGGCGAGGGCGAGGTCCTCGGCAAGATAGCCAGCGGACTTCTCGGCGCCGAACTCGGCGACGACCGCCTCGGTGGCGCACAGGGCCTCGTCCGATGGGAGCGACACGTCGCCGGAATCCTCCGAAGCCTCACGAATCAGCTCATCCGCCCACTCGTCGGCGATGGCCTGCTCGTCGGCGGACAGGTCATCCCCGCCACCACAGGCAGCCAGGAGCAGCCCGCCGACGACCATGGCAGCAATGGTCCTGGTCACGAGCGATCCGGTTCTGCGAGGGTTCGTTGTCATGACCACGATCGTACGGTGAGACGGGTCCAGGTTGTCGGACGGTGCGCGCCGCCCGAGCTCGGCTCCGGAGGTCACCACCACTGACGCGCCACGTGGCGCCGCCAACGGCGCCCCGAGGCCGACCAGGTCAGTCGAGCCCTGCGGTCGCCGCAACGACGCGTTCTACCATGGCCTCGGGCAGCGGCTGGTAGTCGTGATGGGAAACCTCGAACGTGCCGGTGCCGCCGGTCATCGAGCGCAGGTCGATGGCGTAGCGCTGGATCTCGGAGGTTGGTACGTGGGCGTGTAGCGACACGAGGTCGCCCCTTGCATCGGGGAGGGTCCCGATCACATGACCCCGTCGCGAGCTGAGGTCGCCGAGGACATCACCCTGGTACTCCGACGGCACCTGGACCCACAGCTCGCTGATCGGCTCGAGGACCCTGACGCCAACCTGGTCGAGGGCGCCGCGCAACGCGAGTGAGCCTGCCATCTTGAAGCTCATCTCCGACGAGTCGACCGAGTGGTACTTGCCCTCGGTGCACACGGCGCGCAGGTCGACGACCGGGAAACCGTGCACGCCACCACGCGCCATCGCCTCTTCGATGCCGGCCCCGACCGCGGGGATTAGGTTCTTCGGTATCGCACCGCCGGTGACCTCGCTCTCGAACTCGAAGCCAGAGCCGAGCGGCAGCGGTTCGAAGCGGACCATCGCGATGCCGAACTGGCCGTGGCCGCCGGTCTGCTTCTTGTACTTGCCCTCGATCTCCACTGGGCGCGCCAGGGTCTCGAGGTACGCGACCCGCGTGGGCTCGGACTCGACCTCGACGCCGAGCCGCTCGATGCGACCGATCGCAACCGCGAGGTGAGTCTCGCCCGCCCCGGCCAGTGCGGTCTGGCGGGTCGTGGTGTCGTGGCCGATGGCAAGGGTCGGGTCCTCGGTGACGAGGCGCCGCAGCACCGTGGCCAGGCGGTCTTCCTGCGCGGGTGAGGTGGCCTTGATCGCCACGCTGTACACCGGTGTGGGCAGGACCGGCGGCGGAACCGTCACGGGCTTTCCGATCGGCGCAAGCGTGTCGCCGGTCGCCGTTCCGTCGAGCTTGGCGACCGCGGCAATGTCGCCGGCGCTCACGCTGCGGATTGCTCGGTGTTCGGTTCCGGTGAGCGAGATGAGCTGGTGGAGACGCTCGGTGCGACCGGTCCGCGTGTTGACCAGCTCGTCGTCGACGCGGATGGTTCCCGAGAGCACCTTGAAGATCGAGATCTGGCCGAGGAACTCGTCGATGCGGGTCGTGAAGACGAACGCCAGCGGATCTCCTGTCGGGTCGGCGGCGACCGCGACAACATCGTCGCCGGCCTCGACGTTGGTGGGCCCGAGATCGTCGGGGGCCGGTCCGACCCGGCAGAGGAAGTCGAGCAGGTGGTCGGCGCCGATCGGCGCCGAGGCCGACCCGCACAGCACCGGGAAGACCATGCTGGCCTCGACCGCCTCGTGCAACAGCCGCTCGAGCTGCTCGGGGTTCGGTTCGGTTCCTTCGAGGTAGCGCTCGAGCACCTCGTCGTCGATCTCGACGACCTCTTCGACGAGGTGCTCGTGTTCGGCGTGCTCGGCTTCGATCATCTCCTCGGGAATCGGTGCCTTGTCGGCTTCTCCGGTGTCGTACAGGAACGCCTCGTCGGTGAGCAGGTCGGTGATGCCATGGAAGCTCGACTCTTGGCCGATCGGCAGCTCGACGGGATCGGCGTGGGACCCGAAGTGCGAGCGGATCTGTGCCAGCGTGCGCTCGAAGGAAGAGTGAGCGCGGTCGAGCTTGTTCACGAAGAACATGCGGGGCAGCTTCATCCGCTCGGCGTGTCGCCACAGCATCGTGTCCTGCGGTTGCACGCCGCTCACGCCGTCGATCACGAATATGGCGAGCTCGGCGGCGTGCATGCCGAGCAGGGCGCCACCGAGAAAATCGACGTGGCCAGGCGTGTCGATCACGTTGACGGTGTGCCCGTTCCACTGCAGCGTCGCCGTCGCCACCGAGAGCGACTGGTGTCGCTCACGTTCGTCGATGTCGCGGTCGCAGACTGTCGTCCCGTCGTCGATGCGGCCTAGACGATTCACGACGCCGGCCCGATAGAGCATCGCCTCGACGAGGCTGGTCTTTCCGTTGCCCGTGTGGCCGACGAGCACGATGTTGCGAATTGTCTCTGCGGCCACTGGCGACCACTCCTCCCGACCGGTGTGCGGACCCGGTGCCTCGTTCCGGTTGACAAGATCGTAGGAGAGCCGGCGCCCCCTCACCTCACCGGAGACCGACTCTCGTTCGTGGACGAACGAGCTTCATGAGCCGTCAGTGGTCTCCGGTCGGGGTCCAGCGGAACAACCGCGTGCCGGCGACTGCGCCACCGACAGCCCAGAGCGCCAGCACGCCGAGGTGTCCCCACTCGAAGCCGGCGCCGGCGACGTTGGGGTTGAACGCTGTGGTCATGGCGATGAGGAAGTGCCGGACCGGGAACAAGTCAGCGACCAGGTTCATGGCTCGGGGCATGTCAGCGCCGGCGAAGAAGTTCCCCGACAGGAAGAACAAGGTGAGCGTGGCCGCCACTGCCATCGGCGAGGCGGCCGTCCCCTTGCGCACCAGCCGGGTGAACGGAAACGCCGCACTGGCACAGGCCACTGCCCCCAGCGCGACGCTCACCACCGCGGCGGCGGTCCGCTGATCGGGAAACGGGACCCCGTATACGGCCATGCCCAGAAGAGCGACCCCTGCCGCGAGCAGCGCTGAGGCCACCAGGGCGTTCACGACGTGGCCGCCGAGGAACACCGAGGTCGGCACCGGAGCGCTCCTGAGCCGTTTCAGCACCCCGATTTCGCGGTCCTGGACCAGGTTCACCGTCAAGTTCTGGAACGCCGCGGACACCACACCGATCACGATGACCGACGCGGTCATGTAGGTGGCGACGTCCACCTCACCCGGCTGACCGGCGATCTCGGCGGTCTCGTCACCGAAGATCGTTGCGAAGATCAACAGATACAGCAGCGGCAAGCCCGCAGTGAAGAACAGGTTCTGAGGATCCCGTATCAGCACCCTGCGGGCATACCCGGCCTCGCGGCTCACAAGCGCGATCGTGTTCATGACGACGGCTCCGCGAGCTCGAGGTACACGTCTTCCGACGACGGCCGCCGAATCTCCAGCCCCGCCAGGTCACAGCCCTCCATGCGGGCCCAGTCCACCAGCTCCCCGACCGCGGTCGTCACATCTTCGGAGGTGATGACCAGGTAGTCGTCCTCTTGGCCGATCTCACCACCCGAAAGTGCTCCAGGATCGAATCCCGGCGGCGCGACGAACCGGATCCGTGCTGGTGCGGTCTCGCGCCCTCCGATCGTCAAGGGCGTCCCCTCGGCAGCGATCCGGCCTTTCACCAAGATCGCAATCCTGTCGGCGAGGGCTTCGGCTTCTTCCATGTAGTGGGTCGTCAACACCACGGTCTTGCCCAAACCCCGCAGGTTGTCGATCATCGACCACGCCGCCCGCCGTGCCGCCGGATCGAAGCCCGTTGTCGGCTCGTCCAGGAACACGAGCTCTGGATCACCGACCAGCGCCAATGCCACGTCGAGACGCCGTTGCTGGCCACCGGAGAGGCGACCGGCGCGGGTGTCGCCTTTCTCGCTCAACCCGACCAGCTCGATCGTCTCGTCCACGTCCCGTGGATCCGGGTAGTAGCCGGCGTAGCGGTCGACCAGTTCGAGCACCGTGAGCTCGGCCGGCATCTTCGAGGTCTGCAATACCAGCCCAATCCGGGACCGCCACGCCAACGTTGCCTGCTCCGGGTCCACCCCCAGCACCGATACCGAACCCCGGTCACGGCGCCGGTAGCCCTCCAACATCTCCAGCATCGTGGTCTTGCCCGCTCCGTTCGGTCCCAACAGGGCGAACACCTCACCCTCGAAGACGTCGAGAGCCACGCCACCGACAGCAGCGTGGTCGCCATAGTGCTTCACCAGTCCGCGGACCTCGATCACCGCCGCATCCTGAGACGACCACATCACCGGCTCTTCCGCGGTGAGATCGATGGTCGGCCCCGCGGGCGCACCCTCCGGCGTTGCCACATCAGCATCGGAGCGCAAGCGAGGCAGGTGCACCATTCGTCCATTGCCCCCCGAAGACGCTCATTCGTCCAGAGTCCAATGTCCCACTCGATGCGTGGCCTTCGCCCAGCTGATGCCATCGATTGCGAGCCGGGCGGTGAGTCGGCGAGACTCGTGCGGAGCAGAGGTGTCGGCACAGCGCTGACGACGTGGCACCGCGTCGCAACGAGAGGGATGAACGACGATGTCGAAGGTTTCCGTGTTTGCGAAGTTCTCCTGCGTCGAAGGGAAGGGCGAGGAGATGGATGCGGCTCTGGCCGCTGTTGTCGCCGCCAGCGAGGGGGTCGACGGGGTGGAGTCGTACTCCTATCACCGCGCCGACGACGGGACGTACTGGTTCTTCGCGCTCATGTCGAGCATGGAGGCCGCGCAGCGTCACGCCGACAACGAGGCGATGAAGGCGGCCATGGAGGCATTCATGCCGCTCATGGCCGGACCCCCGGACATGGCGATGACCACACCGGTCGCGGCCAATGGCCTCGACATCTGACGCCACGGCCAACCACCTGCTCTACACCTCGACGACCCGACAGGCCCGTAATCGAGAGCGGCCGCTCATCGAGTACGACGAACCGACCAGGAACGCCATCCAGGTCGCCGGCCACCTGATCGATGCCAGAGCAGCACTGCAGGTCTGGGAGTATGCGCTCGCGGCATCACCACTGTTCACCGATGCTTCTCGGGGGGCCTTCGTGGACGCACTTGGTGTCGACGATGCCACGCTCGCACGAAGCCGTGGTGCCGCGATCAACCAGGCATGGCACAAGCTCGCAGCACTCGGCGTTCAGGCCCTGTGAGCGAACGATGTCCTTTGATCTCCACCTGCTTTCGTTCGACAGCGGTGAGCCTTCGCCGATGGACCGAAACAGGGTAGAGGCCCTCGTCGGTCCCTTCATCACAGAACGCGAGTCCGACTTCATGCAGATCGCGACTGGGGACGGGTCCGCGGACCTCTATGGGCTGGCGACGGACGGAAGCGAAACGAGATCGCTGATGATCAACCACGTCTCCGGAACCGACCCTTGGTCGCTGGTCTTCGAACTGATGGATCAGTGCAAGCTTGCGCTCATGGCGCCCGGCGCTGCCACCTGCGTGCCAACCGAAGAGGTCGGCGGCCACCTGCCCGATGAGCTCGTCGGCTGGATCGTTGTCCGATCAGGAACCGAACTCCTCGAGGCAGTGACCACCGATCCCGCTACGGCGATTCACGAGGATCCTGCGTGGCAGGATCGAGCGAACTACATCCTGCGAGTCGATCTCGAGCCGCACGGCATGCCAGGCCGATTCGAACAGCTCTGGGCTCGCCAACTCGGCCAGGACAGATTCGAGCTGTGTTGCATTCCGTTCTTCATCTACGGCGCTGCGCTCGGAGACGTCGTCGCGACGGGTGAGACACCCGGCGGGTTCGAGGTCATCGAACACTCTGGTCGTCGGTGCATCCGCGTGGCCTTCGAGAACGGTCCCATTGACGACGCCCTCCACGAGACGTTTCACGCGGCGCTTGTCGGCGCGCGGGTAGCCGTCGAGTTCCACCAGCCCGGTTACGCAGCGATCGACATCCCGACCGAAGCTGACATCGGACGAGTCGTCGACGCGATCCGCCCATTCACCGAGAGCAATGGAGCCGTCTGGGAATTCGCCGATCAATGGGGCTCATCGGGGTAGACGTGGAGCAGCGCCGGCGCAACATCATCACGATCTAGGGCTCGAGGATCGGAGCGATGAAATCGAGTCCACGCTCCACGAGATCCACGAGACGGAGGTCGTCGGGTCCTCGGTACCACTCGATGATCGCGGCGTTGATCACGCCCATCACGGCCGCTGCGAGTATGTGGGCGCGGAACTCGTCAGCGTCGGTCTGCCCGTGCCGGACTTCCGCGGTGAGCCGTTGGATCCACAGTTGTTGAACAACGGCGTTGCCCTTGGCGAGCGCCGGGATGCTCTGCGCGACCCGCATCGCACGTCGCACCGGCTCGGGGTCCCGGTCGATGTGCTCACTGATTCGCCGGGCTCCATGGACGAGGCGGTCGCGCACCGAGCCGTCGGTGAGCTCCGCTTGTGCCTCGGTGAGTACGTCGAGCCAGATGCGTGGGTGCAAGAAGGCGAGGTCTTCTTTGTGGTCGACATATCGAAACAGAGTGCGGCGAGCGACACCGGCACGCTGGGCGATCTCCTGCAGCGTTGCCGCGGTTCCCTTCTCCTCGAACAGATCGCACGCGGCCGTGCTGAGGTCCAACAGCGTGTTGCGTCGGTGCTGAGAACGCGTGACCACCCCTCGAGCCTAGCGCTCACCGCCTAACAACTGGCACTTTGAGACAGACGTGACTTGACCCAAGTGGTGGCACTATGGGACAGTTAGGCCCATGACCAAGTTCGCCGACAACGGCCCGTCCCCCCGACGACGCCGCTGAGAGGCGCTCCAATGACAGCACTCGTCGTCGCCGGAGCCGCAATCTTCCTTCTTCTCGGACTGGGGCACGCTGCTCTCACCTTGATGTCATCTCCTGCCGGCGGCCCGCTCGCACCTACCAGCACCGAGGTTCGCACCGCGATGGCTGAACCGACCGGGCTCGGCATGGCCCCGGGCTTGGATTCCACGCTGTGGAAGGCCTGGGTGGGATTCAACCTCTCGCACGCCCTGGGCGTGATCGCGGTTGCGGGAACGATCATGTTCCATGCCATCGACGATCTAGACGCAGTGGCAGGCGATCCGTGGTTCCTCGTGCTCACCTGCGGCGTCCCAATCGTTTACCTCGTGATCTCGATCCGCTACTGGTTCGCCGGACCCACCCGAGGAATCATCGTCGGCGGGCTCCTGGTCGCCATCGGGACCCTGGGTGCCGCGTTCTGGTAGCGACAGGCGAGCCCGCCGTGCGCATGGGGCGATCGCTAGCGTTGTGGGCCCGAACGGGTCTTCTGGAACGAAAGGCAGATGCGTGATGGATTGGATGAACGTCGGCCTCTGGCGAGTGATGCTTCGGCTGCCCGCCAGGATCGGACGGTGGCGGGTCGCGTCGGTGGCGACGAGGGCCGAGGCGATCATGGACGGACTGTCCGATGATCATCGAGCGCTTCACCGCTTCATCGTTGTCGAGCTCCCTCGCGCCGGGGCGCCCTTGACGATCGACGGTCTGGCCGAACAACGCGGACTGCCGCCGGCGACGGTGCGGCAGCTTCTCGACGATCTCGGCGCGAGGAAGGCGCTCATCGCCCGTGATGACCACGGCGCGGTGGTGTGGGCCTATCCGATCACCGTCTCGAAGACACCGCACCGCCTCTCGTTCAAGAGCGGCGAGCGGCTCTATGCCGCTTGAGCCGCCGACGCAATCGCCGCGCCCTTCGTGCAAGGGCGCCTCACCAGCCACGACGTGTCGGTCACGGTCGAGACCAGCTGCCACCATTGCTCGGAGCCCTTCACCCTCGAGATCGACTCCGAAATGAACATCCGGGTCGACCCGTCCGATGCCGAGCCGGTCGTGTTCGTGCCCGACGTGGTGCCCTTCGACGTTTCGGGCCCGGACATCGTCGACGACTTCTGACGCCACAACGTCTTCTTCTGGTCAGAAGAACATGCCCGCGAATACCGCAAGTCCCAGCATCGACGCAGAGGCGTCTACGCACCGCTGGACGCCATCGCCGCCAACAACAGAATCCTCCAGAAAGCGGTCTTCGGCTTCGACCACGAATTCCCAGGCAACGGCCGTTGAGCCCGGACGTAGCCCCTCCGCGATCGAGGGACCAGGGTCACTCCAAGCCGAGGTCCTCGCGGAGCTGCGCTATCGAGATCGAGCGGCCGGTCGTCGGCTCGCCACTGATCAGGCGAACATCACCGAAGGTGGCCGGGTCGTCGGGGAAGAGTCCGAAGGCGGCGAGGTATTCGATGAGAAGCTCACGATCGAACCGATCCCGCTTGCGACGGGCCGAGTAGCGATCCACGTTCTCGAAGCCGAGCGGTTCGCCGCTCTCGTGCCACGACCATCGCCCATCAGCACAGTCGACCTGCACCGTCCGGACGTACTGGAGAGGTGCACGACCCTCGGGGCCGAAGACCCACAGCGCGGTCCCCTCATGGCCGGGGCCGTGACGCTGACTGTGGCCCGCAATCACGACTCGACAATCGAGCCCTCGGCTCAGACCCGGGCCCGGGGCCGAAGGGTCACCACCGAGCAGCGAGTTGCTCAGGTGCATCGTCCAATCGCCGACCTCGATCAAGAGATGCTTCGTCCAGGGCGATTCGAGAGGCTCGAGCTCTCGGAGGCACTGCGGATATGGGCCCGGTTCAGCAACCGTGAACCGGCGCCCCTGGAACCACCGATCCGTCAGCCACGTTTCCACTTCGCCCTCCGGCGCCTCGATGAAGCTCACCCACCAACCGACCGGCGATGCGACACCTCCGAGAAGAACGGGAGCGTCCCCGCCCACTCCGACCACGAGCGACGGCCCGGTGCGATCCCGAGGGCGAGACATGGCACTCACGTTATGCCACCTTCTGTCGGTCGGCGGTCAGCTGACGCGACCGCTGCGGTGCGGTCGCGCTGGTCGGCTGACTGCCCAGCTCTCGGCCACCTAGGCCCCTGTTGTGCGCGCCGAGCTTCTCCACACAACTGTCCAGGGCTACATAGACGGGACCTACGCCGAGATCGAACTGTACGACGGTGCGTTCATGCAGGTGCTCGGCCGGGGCGAGGACAGCATCGACTGGGACGGCATGGCCGGGACTGTCGAGTGGACCAACTTCCCTCCTCGTCGTCCCGACAGGGTGTTCATGCCTGACATGACCGGCATCATCCGCCTCGATGGCCACGAACGACCCGTCATGTACCGCCTGAACGGCATCAGCCTGCTCCCCGATCAGCAGGGCCGACGGATCTTCTCTGGTCCGGTGCGCTGGTACACCGATGATCCCGAGCTGCTCTGGCTCAACGACCGCTGGGGCTATGAGGAAGGGGGTCTCGATCTCGACACCGTGCGCTTTCACACCCGGGCTCATGTGATCCACCCCGAGTCGCCCGAGGCCGCAGCTGCTGGGCGTTTGGAGGTGTCGAGCCGGGAACGGACCAGCAGATCGAGGCCACGACGCACGCGGCACACCAGAGTCTGCGGACCACCCCGTGAGGCTCACTGACGGGGTCAGCCGCAGGTAGTGACCGGACCGGTGTCGGATGTGGCGCTCCAGGCGGTGGGTGCAGTGGCATGGCCCATCGCGACGCTCAGGCCCCGATGGCCCGGATGGCCGGCGACTGGGCCGCCTTCGCACGTGAACCTGTCGGTCGGATCAGCGGGCGGCTCGAAGGCCGCAGCCGGGCCTGCACCGAGCGCGAGAGTCGTCGCGATCGCCAGGATT
This sequence comes from Acidimicrobiia bacterium, assembly GCA_029861625.1. Taxonomy (GTDB): domain Bacteria; phylum Actinomycetota; class Acidimicrobiia; order Acidimicrobiales; family JAHEJN01; genus JAOTZB01. The sequence goes on along the minus strand of JAOTZB010000035.1, from coordinate 4,557 downwards.
GCCACGGTGATCCGTCGGGTGAGTGTCGTGTTCATGGGTCTCTCCTCTACCGGAGCGCCGGTCCGTCCGGCGACCAACCCGGTGATCACCGTTTTCCCCTACGGTGGTTCCGGAGCAGCAGAGAACGGGTAGACGCGTGGTTGGTCGCCATGGAGACGGTTCCGTACCCGATCCGTCGATCGAGCTATCGATCCTCGGACCGCTCGAGATTCGCCGGGACGGTGAGCTCGTGCGGCTCCCTGGCCGGCGACATGCGCAACTCCTTGCCGATCTGGCCATTCGCCTCGGACGCCGGGTGGCAACCGAGGTGCTCGTTGATCACATCTGGGGCGAGGAGCCGCCGGCCTCGGCCACCAAGGCCGTCCACAAGTACGTATCCGAGATCCGCCGGACACTGGGAATCGGCGTCGACGGTGCCCTCTCCACCGAGGGACCGGGCTATGTGTTGCGGCTTCCGCCCGGTGCCGTCGATGCCCGACGTTTCGAAGCGCTTGTCACCGCGGGGCGACGGCTCGCCGACGCAGAGGCCATCCAGGCGCTGGAGGAGGCCGAATCGCTCTGGCGCGGCGCCGCACTCGACGAGTTCGCCGACCTCGAGTGGGCCCGGCCCTCGGCTCAGCGTCTCGACGAGCAACGGCTCGCCGCCGCTGAACGGAGGCTCGGACTCCTGGTCACCGTCGGGCGCCCGGCCGACGCGCTTCCGGAGCTCGACACACTCGTCTTGGAGCACCCGCTCCGTGAGGAGCTCTGTGCACAGTTGATGCTGGCCTGCGGGCACACCGGCCGCCGGGGCGATGCGCTCGCCGCCTACCAACGACTCCGCCGAAGCTTGGCCGACGAGCTCGGGATCGAGCCGTCGTCCCGACTGCGTGAGCTGGAGCAGCAGATTCTCGAGGGAGATCTCGCCGGTGGACATGTGACCGGCACAACCGGTGGCGAACCACAGTCTGCCCACCGCTCGATGCCCACCGCCTCCATCAGACAACGCGGCCGGCTCCCGATCCCGGTCAGCGTCTTCATCGGGCGGTCCGACCTGCTCGAGCGTGTGGGCGCCGCCCTCGTCGACTCCCGCCTCGTCACCCTCACCGGGCCCGGCGGATCCGGTAAGACCCGCGTGGCGGTCGAGGTGGCCCGCAGCGCCGAGGAGCGCTTCGATTCGGCCACGCTGTTCGTCGATCTGTCGGTCGTCGATGCCCCCGAGTTCGTGGTCCGGGCGGTGGCCGATGCCGACGGGCTGCCGGACCAGCCCGGCATCGACGTCTCCGTTCTCGTCCAGGAGTCGCTGTCCAGTCGACCGACGCTGCTGGTCATCGACAACTGCGAGCACCTCCTCACTGCCGTTGCGGAGCTCGCGGCCACGCTGTTGTCGACGTGCCCGAAGCTCACCGTCCTGGCCACGAGTCGCGAGCCCATGGGCATCGCCGGGGAGCAGGTCCGCCCGGTCCCTCCCCTCCAAGTGCCTGATGAAGCGATGCCGATCAGCGACGCCGATCGGTGCGAGGCCGTGCAGCTCTTCTCCACGCGCGCGTGCGAGGCCGACCCCTCGTTCGAGATCGACGACGACAATCGCACAGCAGTCGCGGACATTTGCCGACGCCTGGACGGCATCCCACTGGCGCTCGAGCTCGCGGCGGCACAGGTACCGGTCATGAGTCCTGGCGACATCGCTCACCGATTGGTCGACCGGTTCCGACTCCTCACCTCACCGGCAGGTCGACCCGTGCGGCAGGCGACCCTGCGCGCAGCGATCGACTGGAGCCACGACCTGCTGACGCCCGATGAGAAGCGGCTATTCGAATGCCTGTCGGTGTTCCCCGGCCGATTCGATGTGTCGGCGGCCACCGCGGTGAGCGAGATGGCCGAGGCCGAGGTCGTTGTACTGCTCGCAGGGCTCGTTCGGCGGTCGATGGTGGATCGTTCCGGGGATGTGGCGGGCGTCTCCCGATACCGGCTCCTCGACACGTTGCGGGCCTACGGACGCGAGCACCTCGCCGAGCGTGACGACGACGTCACCTACAGGTCCAGGCATGCCCGCCACTACGCGGCGTTGACACGACACGCCTGCGAGGCACAGCCAGGGCGCGACGACCTGTGGCACCTCGCGATCACCGCCGACCATGACAACGTGCGTGCTGCGCTCCGGTACGCCGTGGACCACGACCGCGAGCTCGCCAGCCGGATGGCGTTCGCACTCTCCCGCTACTGGAGACGGACCGATCAGGTCGTCGACGGGCTCACATATGTCGAGCGACTCATCGCCACACCCGACCTCGGCGCCCAGTGCCGGGCGGCGGTGGAGTGCTGCGCGGCCGAGCTCCGCACCGAGCACGGTGAGGCGACGCGGGCTGAACCCGAAGCCGCCTCGGCGCTGACGGCCTTCGAGGAGCTCGGTGACATCGAGGGCGTCGCCCGGGCGAAGTTTGCGCTCGGCCGCTCGCTGGCCAATGGCGGACGCTACGAACGGGCGATCGCATTGATGGATGAAGCCGGCCGGTCGTTCGCGACCTTCGACGATGCCTACTGGGCATCGACGAATCTGACCATCGGGGATGCCCGGCTGGCCCTCGGGGACTACGAGGACGCTGCCCGCGGGTACACGATGATCCTTGGCTGGGCCGTCCGGCACCAGATGGACTTCTTCGCCGCCAAGGCACAATGGCTGCTCGGCGTGGCCGCTCGCCACACGGGAGCGCTCACCGAGGCCCGCGAACGCTGCGAGCGGGCCCTCGAAGCGTTCGCCGACCTCGACGACCGCTCGGCGACCGCGCACGTGCGGATGACGCTCGGTGACATCGCTCGACTGGCCGATGATCGAGCGGCGGCGGCGACGCTCTACAGCGACGCGTTCGACGCGCTGAGCGACATCGGCGACCGGCGGTGCACGGCGTCGGCAATGAAGAACCTCGCCGACCTCGAACGTCACTCCGACCCGGGACGATCGGCATCTCTCTACGTCCAGTGTCTTGACCGGCGACAGACGCTCGGTGACCAGTCGGGGGTGGCCGAGGCGCTGGAGGGGCTCGCTGCCGCGTTGGCCGACGTCGACCGGATGAGGATCGGGGCGACGCTGCTGGGACGTGCAGATGCCATCCGGTCCGAAACAGGCGCCCTCGCGCCCGAGATCGAGCGCCGCGCTGTCGATGGGACACGGGATCGACTTGCCGGGGCGATGTCGCCCGACGAGTTGGGCGATGCCGTAGCTGCCGGCGCGGCGATGACGCTCGATGAGGCCGTCGATGCCGCGCACGCGGTCCTGATCGAGGGCCTGTCGCGCTCGACGTCACCGCACTGACGGGAGCGGTCGGGCAACCGAACGGAGCGATCAACCGCCCGTCTACCGGTCCGGAACCACAGGGCGCGACAACAAGAGTGCGGGCCGACACCGGGTCGGACAATCCGCAAGATCGATGGAAAGGCACGACCAATGACACTTCGCCTCAACGAGATCGCTCCGGACTTCGAGGCCGAGTCCACCGAGGGCACCATCCGGTTCCACGAGTGGCTCGGCGATGGATGGGGCCTGTTCTTCTCCCATCCGAAGGACTTCACCCCGGTCTGCACAACCGAGCTCGGCGCCGTGGCGGGACTCAGGGACGAGTTCGCAGCACGCGATTGCCGGGTGATCGGGATCAGCGTCGACACCGTTGCCGACCACCAGAGCTGGAAGACCGACATCGCGTCTGCGACCGGCAACGAGCTCAACTACCCGTTGATTGGCGACCCGTCGCTGGACGTCGTGAAGCTCTACGACATGATGCCCGCTGACGCCGGCGACACGTCCGAAGGACGCACCGCGGCAGACAACGCCACGGCGCGCTCGGTGTTCATCATCGGTCCCGACAAGCGAATCAAGGCGACGATGACGTATCCGATGACGACCGGTCGCAATTTCGCCGAGCTGCTCCGGCTCCTGGACTCATGTCAGCTCACCGCCACCGAGCAGGTGGCGACAGCGGCAGACTGGAGCCGGGGCGATGACGTCATCATCGTTCCCGGTGTGAGCAACGAGGCTGCCGCCGAGAAGTATCCGGACGGCTGGGAGACTCGGTTGCCCTATCTGCGGCTGGTGAAGCAGCCGGTGACCTGAATGCGCCGGTCTGGCCACCAGGACCTCGCCGGAGTCGAATACAACAGGTGGATGCCAACAGGGCTGACCGTCGGCCGCCGCCCAACTCCCCCGCGGCGCGACGCATCTGCGCTCCTTCCGACGCAGCGCATCATGGGAGCAGGTATGTCGGGTTGGCCAAGGCGAGGTATGCGAACCACGAGCCGATGAGGATCAGCAGCGCGCCGCCGAGCTGTTTCACACGGGGTCCTCGTGTTCGCAACTCTTGGATGCTGTCGTCCGAGATGGTGGACACAACGGTGGCCGCTGCGGCAAGCGTGAGGACCAGGGTCGTCGCCGCGATCGCGAAGGCCCCCAATCCGGCGGTGAATCCGCCGCTGGTGGCTGCTTGGCTCGCCAGACTGGCGAACAGGGGCCCGGTTCAACCGAATCCGGCGAGTACGAACCCGAAGCCGTAGAGCACCTGACCGCCCCGCCGACTTCGCGCCGCT
>JAOTZB010000034.1 GCA_029861625.1 Acidimicrobiia bacterium | reverse complement strand
CGAGTCGCGATCGATTCGTGTCGCTGTACACACCGGCGGCCGGCGGTATGCAGCGCATCGACTCGTTCGACACGAGTCACTATCACCAGCACCCGACGTTTCTCGGCGGCGGCGGCGGGCTCGTGTCGACCATCGACGACTACCAGCGCTTCTGCGACATGTTGCTCGCCGGTGGATCCGGCAACGGCAGCCGCATCATCGGCCCGAAGACGCTGGCGTACATGACCACCAACCATCTGTCCGGCGGCGCGACGCTCAACGAGATGGGCCAGTCGCTGTTCAGCGAGACGGCACTGGAGGGCACCGGATTCGGTCTCGGCTTCTCCGTCACCGTCGACCCCGCCGCGCTCGGCGCCGCCTCGTCGGAGGGTGACTACGGATGGGGCGGGGCGGCGAGCACGGCATTCTGGATCGACCCCGCCGAGGAGCTGTCGGTCATCTTCTTGACGCAGCTCCTGCCGTCGAGCAGTTACCCGATCCGCCGCCAGCTCCGCAGCGTCGTCTACCAGGCGTTGACGAGCTGACCGAACGGGTCGCAGCCGGAGGAACGACGCGGCCGCGGGTTGCGATCAGGTGCCCGGTTCGCCTACCAAGGTGCGGTGCGGATCGAACCCCTCGACAATGCCGAGTACCTCCTCGTGACGACCTACAAGCGAGACGGCACGGGTGTTGGGACACCGGTGTGGTTCGCGGGCGGCAATGGAAGGTACGTGGTCGTCACCGAAGCGCAAAGCGGCAAGGTCAAGCGCATCAAGAACATTCCGAGGGTCGAGATCGCGGTGTGCGACCGGAAGGGCCGCGTCAACCCCGGTGCTGCGGCCCTCGCGGCGACAGCACGCATGCTCGATGGCAACGAGGCCGACGCCAATGCAGCTGTCGTCCAAAAGAAGTACGGGCTGAAGTGGAAAGCGTTCGAACGCACCTCAGGATTGTGGCGAAAGGTCCGCAAGAGCGACGAACCCGAACAAGCGGTGATCGAGATCACCCTCACCGAAGCAATCTGATCGCCCGCAGAGGATCCCATGCGCACCTACCGGCTCGCGACCCTCATCGTCGTCGTCGGCCTCCTTGCGGGGGCATGCAGCGCCGACGGGGACGGCAATGTCGACATCGCAGACGCGGCCGACGCCGTCACCCGGCCCGATCCCACTCCAGCGCCCGAACCGACGCCCGAGCCGACGCCGGCGCCCGAACCGACGCTCGAACCGACACCGGCCCTCGAGCCGACCGTCGCCGATCCGCTCTCGGTCGACACGCTGCTCGGTCCGGTGATCGGCACGGCCGAGGGTGCGATCCGCGCGTTCCGGGCCATCCCCTACGTTGCCGCGCCGACCGGCGAGAACCGCTTCCGCCCCCCTCAGCCCCACCCTGGTTGGTCCACACCGTTGGCCGTGACCGACCCGGGCTTCTCGTGCCCACAACCGACCGATGGCCTCACGTCGGCGTTCCTCGTCACGCCGCCGAGCAACGAGGACTGTCTCACGCTCAGCGTCTTCGCTCCGAACGACGCCGCCGGACTGCCGGTGATGGTCTGGTTCCACGGCGGCGGCTTCACGACGGGGTCGGCCCACCAAGCGCTCTACGAAGGGGTTGATCTCGCCGCTGAAGGCGTCGTCGTCGTCACGGTGAACTACCGGCTCGGCGCACTGGGCTTTCTCACCACCGAACAGCTAAGGGCCGAGTCCGACGACGGGTCCGTCGGGAACCTCGGCATCGCCGACCAGACCGCGTCGCTCGAGTGGGTCCGAGACAACGTTGCAGTCTTCGGCGGTGATCCGGACAACGTGACGATCTTCGGGGAGTCCGCAGGCGGCTTCTCGGTCTGCGCGCACCTGGCAGCTCCAGCTTCGGTCGGCCTCTTCCACCGGGCCATCATCCAGAGTGGAGGCGGTTGCACGCGATACGCCGACCTGCCGACTGCCTTCGCAAACGGCGCTGGCTACATCGAACAAGTCGACTGCGACCATGTCGACGACACGACGGCGTGCTTGCGGTCCCGGACGGTCGATCAGCTCACCGCCGTCGACGATGGCGGATTCGGCCTGGTCGCCGACGGCGTCCGTCTAGCCGAACCCGCGCTCGCGCTGGCCCAGGCCGGCCGCTTGAACGACATCGAAGTACTCGGCGGATCCAACCTGTACGAGGCCCGGCTGTTCACGATCGGCTCACCCGAGCCCAGCGACGACGGGCTGGCCGAGGTCGTCGGCGACCTGGGCATCGTCGACGTCGACGGCGTCCTGGCGTTGTACCCGCCCGATGAGTACGACACCAACCTGGCGCGCTTCCAGGACCTGAGCACCGATCTCACGTTCGCGTGTCCCGCTCTCACGCTGGCCACCACGCTCACCGATGTCGGGGGCACGGGCTACTCGTACGAATTCGACTACGCGTCGGCCAACGACCCCTTCGGGCTCGGCGCGACCCACGGTGCCGAGCTTCCGTTCCTGTTCAGCACGCCCGACGGCATCATCGGTATCACGGGATTCGATGACGACGACAAGGCGATCTCCGATCTGCTGCAGGCGAGCTGGGTGGCATTCGCCTCCACCGGTGATCCTTCCACGGCCGTCGTCGACTGGGCCCCCAACAGCACCGCGGAGCCCGGCATCGTGGTGATCGACTCCGAGGTCGCGCCGGTCGCGGAGATCCGGGGCGGCCGTTGTCGGGCGCTCCGCGAGCTCGGCCTCGTCAGCTGATCGGACATTCGGTCGTTCCTCGCCGGGACGGTGAGGGCAACTCGGCGAATTATCCCCGAGTTAGGGATCCGCTGACGCAGTGCTTACGCAGCCGGGGTGACGATGGCGCTATGCCGTCGAACGATGGCATAGCCCCGAAACAGGAGAAATGACCGTGCTATCCCCCCTCACCGCTCTCGTCAGTTCACTGGCCGGCAAGGTTGCCGTCGTCGGTGCGCTGGGCTTGGCCGCCACCGCCGGCGCGCACGGTTCCGGCGTGGTCGACGTACCGCTGCTGCCCGACGTGGGCAAGATCGAGATCGTCGCCACACCCGAAAGGCCGGCCCCCGATGTCGTGCTGGTGTCACCTGTGGCCGGCGTGTCGGCGTCGCCCGACGCGTCCCCTTCGCCGGATGCGTCCCCGTCACCCGACGCCTCACCCTCCCCCTCCCCCGACGCCTCACCGTCACCCTCACCCGACGCCTCCCCCGCCCCCGACGGCGGGTCGTCCACCCACCAGGTGCTCGATGCAGGTTCGGTTACGGTCGCGGTCAACGGCACGTCGGTGAGCGTCGTGTCGGCCAGCCCGAACAGCGGATGGTCGATCGAGATCGAGACGGACGAGCCCGGTGAGGCCGAGGTCAACTTCCGCAACGGCGGCGAACGGGTCGACTTCCGCGCCGAGATCGAGGACGGCCGGCTCCGTATCCGGGTCCGCGACCGTCGCACCGACACCCAGACCGAGACCTTCTTCGGTCCCGACGGTGTGATCGTCGATGACGACGGTTCCCACGACGACAGCAACGACGGCCCCGACGACAGCGACAGCCCAGACGACGACTCCGACGACAACAGCGGCAGCGACGACAGCCACGACGGCCCCGACGACAGCGACAACAGCGGCAGCGACGACGACGATGACGATGACGACAGCGACAACAGCGGCAGCGACGATGACGATGACGACAGCGACAACAGCGGCAGCGGCAGCGACGATGACGATGACGATGACGACGATGACGACGACGATTGATCGGTCCGGATCCAACTCGGGTCAGGGCTGATCTGGCGTACCTCCCCATCGCGGCAGAGATCCCGACTGCATGAGCGAACCGCATCCTGTTCGACGGCCCTCCTCGAACCGGATGCGGTTCGTTCGCGGCGTGCGCGATAGTGGCGTATGACTGCATTCAGCGGATTCTCGTCGGCGGCGATCGACGCCCTCGCCGAGATGCCCGGCTGGTCGAAGGACGACTACGACGCCAGGAAGGGCGAACTGAAGGACGGGCTGACCGCGCCGGCGATCGCGCTCGTGAGCGATCTGCGCGAGCGGATGTCGCAGGTTCTCGATCGAGAGCTCACCATCGCTCCGAAGATCGGCGGCTCGGTGTCGCCGTTGCACCGCGATCTGCGGTTCGCGAAGGACAAGAGCGAGCGCTACAAGGATCATCTCCTGATGACGATGTGGGACGGCACCGACAAGCGAACCGCCCCGATGTTGTGGCTCAGACTCGGCGCTGACTCGGCCGGATTCGCCAGTGGGATCGGGTTCGACAAGACCATCCGGGAACGATGGCGAACCGCCATCGGTGAGGCCTCCGGTGCGAGCCTCGTCGAGGCACTGGCCGATCTCTCGGCCCACCACCCCGTCGACATCGCCGGCCAGACCCTCGCCCGCGTGCCGAAGCCATGGCCGGCCGATCATCCCCGAGCCGATCTTCTCCGTCACACCGGGTTCCAGGTGCGCTGGGCCGAGCCCTACGCCGACAACGTCGCCTCGGCAATGTTCGCCGACTGGGCCGAGACCCGACTGGCCGAGCTCGCAGACGTCCATCACTGGTTGGTGAACCATGTCTCATGATGCAGAGGAAAGATTCTGGGAGATCGCCGAGGAGCTCCAGGCGAAGGACGATCGCGTCGGCGAGGGCACGATCATGGGGTTCCAGTGCCTCCGCGTGAGCGGCGAGTTCCTCGCCATGGTCGAGCACAAGAGCGATCGCCTCGTCGTGAAGCTTCCTGCCGATCGGGTCGCTGCGCTGGTCGCCGATGGCCTGGGTGCGCCATTCGCTCCGGCCGGCAAGGTGTTCAGGGAATGGGTGGCGGTCGACTACGGCGACGGCGACCTGTGGCGCGCGCTGCTCGAGGAAGGCATCACCTTCGTGGGCGGTTGACACCACCCCGAACCCGAAATTTCGGGTTGGTGCTGGCCCGGCGCCGATAGGGGTGTCCGCCCCGACCACCCCTGTCGGCGCGGGTCGTGAGCCGATCGAATCACGTCGAATGGCTCACCGGATTGATCGAGCGCAGATCATTGCCTGAACATCGGCCCGCCGCCGTGACCGATAAGGGTGGGTGGAGGCTCGAAAGCAAGGTCGTTTCTCGCCAGGAGTGCGTCTCCTGTTCGTCGCGGTCGCCCTCGTCCCGATCGTCGGTCTCGGCTGGCTCTCGACGGGGCTCGTCGCCGACGCTTCGCAGCAGTCGGAGAAGGCGGCCGAGATCTCGATGACCGCGAGCAGGCTGAACCAGGCGATCCGCCTGCAGGCCGATATCACCGCCGAGTCCCTCTGGGCGAATGCGCTTGCGTCGTCGAGTGCAATGGGTATTCCACTCGAGCTCGTCGCCGAGATCACCGGCGTCGATGTCGAGGCGGAGTACCGGGCGGCCATTCTCGAGACCGATTCCTCGATCGACGTGCGCCTGTTTCCCGGCACCGAGGTGCTCCTCGACGATGCTCGCGACCTGGCGAGTCCGAGCAGCGACAACAGCGATGACATCTCCCTGGCCTACGACCTCGTGGAGGCACGGCTCGGAGCTACGATCCTCCGCAGCCTGGGCGAGCTGAATGCGCTCGTCGTGGGCACGGGCGACGCCGAGGATCTCACCGATTCCGTGAGAGTCCTGGAGCGCTCGGTGAGCCTTCGTGAGGACTTGTCGTCGATGACCGAGGGCTACTTCACGGCCCGTTTCCCGACTGGGAACACCGTCGCCGGAGCGGAAGATCTGCTTCGCCACTCGACGAGCTACGACCGCACACTCGCCGACCTCAAGACCTTGATCCCCGATGGAAGTCCACTCAAGGACATCTGGATCGAGGTTGACGAGTCCCGTTCGGTCGGCGCCTTCCTCGCGCGAGTGGACGAGTTGACGGACGTGCTGATCGTCAGCGGCACCGACGGAGAATCGTTCGGCGCCGCGGTCACCCCGACTGGCGTGGAGGAGGAGGCCCAGGCGTTTCTCGATTCCCTCGATGCCGTCGTCCGCCACGTCGGGTTCGTCGACGCCGCTGCAGCCGATGTCACGGCGGACGCCGATGCGATTCAAGCGGCGGCCGAGGCGTCCAAGCGCGAGACGCTCACCGTCGCAGGGTTGCTCGGAGTGGCTGCCGCTCTCGCTGTCGTAGCCGCCAGCTGGTGGATCATTCGTCCTCTTCGGCGCATGGCCGGTGTCGTCGAACGGCTGCGGGACGGGCATCTGGGGGAACACGTTCGTGAGGCGGGACCCCGAGAGGTGCGGTCAGCGGCACGAGCTCTGAACGAGGCGGTCGACCATCTCGTCTTGGCCGAGCACCAGGCGATCGCCCTCGCCGACGAGGACCTCGACAGTCCCGTCCTGAAGATCGAGTCTCCGGGTCGACTCGGCGCTTCTCTCCAACAGGCGGTCTCCGCCTTGGCCGGCTCCCTGACCGAGCGGGAAGAGTTCCGCCAGCGATTGGCCCACGAGGCCGCTCACGACGGTCTCACCGGGCTGGCGAATCGTTCGGCAACCATGGCCGATCTCACGCAGGCGCTCGCCCGTGTGCGACGGAGCGACCACGAGCTCGCGGTGTTGTTCATCGACATCGACGGCTTCAAGTCGATCAACGACGCCCACGGCCACGCGGGCGGCGATCGAGCATTGCGCATCATCGCCGGGCGCATCGCCGGAACGATCCGATCCGGCGACCAGCTCGGCCGCATCGGCGGGGACGAGTTCGTCGTGATCGCCGAGCCGATGGGTACAGCGAGCGAATCCTTGACACTCGGACAACGCATCCTGGATGCCGTCGCGATGCCGCTCCATGTCGGCGAGGTCGAGGTCCGCCTCACCGCGAGCATCGGTGTCGCGCTCGGCGGCACCAGCCTCACGGCCGACGAGATCCTCCGCGACGCCGATCTCGCCGTGTACAAGGCCAAGTCGGATGGCCGGGCGAGGCTCAGGTTCTGTGACGAAGAGCTCAGGGAGGAACTTCGTCACCGCGTCGATGTCGAGCACTCTCTCGAACGTGCCCTCGAAGACGACGAGCTCGTACTTCACTATCAGCCCATCACCGATGCGCACACTGGCAAGATCGTCGCGGTCGAGGCCCTCGTCCGATGGCAGCGAGCTTCTGGCCGGCTCGAACCACCGGCCAACTTCATCCCGATCGCCGAACGCAGCGACTTGATCATCGACGTCGACAGATGGGTGATCCGCCACGCGGCCCGGCAGATGCGGTGCTGGGAGCAACACCCGGCCCTCGGTGACATCACCGTTTCGGTCAATCTCTCCGCTCGGCACCTCACAGTGCCGTCCCTGGTCGACGAGGTGCTCGGTCCGCTACGAGACGAGGGGATGGATCCTCGGCGGCTGACTGTCGAGTTGACCGAGACAGCATTGTTGAGCGACTTGAATCGTGCCGCCGATGCCCTCGCCGGACTTCGTACCCACGGTGTACGGATCGCCATCGACGACTTCGGAACGGGCTACACCTCGCTCACCCACCTCCGTCGTCTTCCGGTCGACATCTTGAAGATCGATCGGAGTTTCGTGGCCGGCCTCGACAACGACGACGACCGTTCGCTCGTGAAGCTCATCGTCGACATCGGCCATGTACTCGGAGTCTCGATCACCGCCGAAGGCGTCGAGACGGACGCTCAGGCCGACGCCATCACCACGATCGGCGGCGACCACCTGCAGGGTTTCGGGATCGGGCGACCCATGGCGCCGACGGACCTCGAAGGTTGGGCGGCTGCGACGATGGCCCGGCTCCCCTCTGACCGAGGCCCGATCGCCACGCAGTTCAGCTAGCGGTAGGGCAAGGCCCTGCGGGTCTCGCTCCAGCCTCGCCCGACAACGTCGAGCTGGCTGACGGTCGACACCACACACCCCGACCCCGAAATTTCGGGGTTGGTGCTGGCCTCGGGTGCCTAGTCGCTCCAGCCGCCGCTGTAGGAGATGAACTGTCCGGTCTGGAAGCGGGATGTGCCGTCGAGCATCACGGCGCAGAAGCTCGCGAACTCCTCCATGGTGCCCAAGCGCTTCATGGGCACGTACGACTCGACCTTGGCCCGCTGTTCGGGCGTCTCTATGCGATTGGCACGAATGAACTCGGGGAAGTCCATGAAGTTGGTGCCGACCGCGTTGATCTGCACACCTTTGTCGGCAACCTCGGCGGCGACGTTCTTCACGAGCATCGATGCACCCGCCCTGGTTGCGCTGTACAGCGGTGCCCCCAGCGTTGGCCGTGCCGCCGACGCGCTGGTGATCACGAGCACCTGCCCGTCCCCGGCATCGAGCATTGTCGGCAGCACGTGCTTCAGGAAGTGATACGGCGCCTCGATGTTGCCGTTGACCACGGCGTGAAGGTCGTCGACGGTCGAATCGAGGAATCGTCCGATGACGATGCGCCCCGAGAACATGCACGCCGCGTGGATCTGCCCGAATCGGGCGAGACCGGCGGAGACGAGACGGTCACAGGCCGCCGGATCGCTCAGGTCACTGGCACCGTCGACGACTTCGACGGCAGCACCGAGCTCCTCGAGCTCGTCGACCAGCCCGTCGGCCGGGTCGGCGATGACCAGGTCGTGTTCGCGTGCCGCAAGCAGCCGGGCGAGCGGAGGTCCGACATATGAGCCGGTCGGAGCAACCAGGGCCACACGTCTCGTCATCACCGCAGCGTAGATGTGCCCGGTGACTCAGCCCAAGATGGCGATCACACTCTGTTTGATGATGCGCTCGGCCCGCTCGACCGAGAACCCTCGATGAACCCGGAGGTGCGCAGCGCTGTCGTAGCCGGCCACGACCTCGATCGCAGCGATCCTGTCGGCGCGCTCGGTGCGGCCGAAGGCATCGAGCTCGAGCGCGAACAGCTCGCTGACCTGGTCTCGCATCTGTTCGGTGCGGCGATCGAGCTCGGCGGCCAGAGCCGGGTAGAACGGTGCTCGGATCCGTGTCGCCAGATTCACGGCGTGGATCTCCTCGTGCATTCGAACGCGGTGCGCGGCCAGCCGGGCCGCTCGATCTTCGAGGTCACCGGAGTCGTCGAGCGCCTCGAACAGGTGGTCGCCACGGCTGGAGTGTCGCTCGATCGACGTGTTGACGAGCGTGTCGAGGTCGTCGAAGTACCGGAACACCGATCGGAGCGAGACCCCGGACCGCTCCGCGATCTTCTTCGCCCCCGGATTCAGATCGCCTTCGAGCCAGAGGTCGTAGATTGCGTCGACAACCGCCTCGATGTTCTGTCGTCGCCGCTCGTGGCGTCCGTCGACTGTCTGTGCGATGTCGGTCATGTTCCTCGGGTTCGCCCGGCGACGATGGGCCAGCGTTCTCGATCTGGACCCGAGCCGGGTCGAGTGGCTCGATTGACGGTGCCATGATGCGCGCCAACGTTCCAGCAGTGCCAATTGGGATTCGGCCGCGCGGCCGGAGCGCCCGACTTGCCGTCGCCGCGACCGCAGCGCTGCACCATTGGATAGCGTTTGACGATGCCGTTCCACGACCTCTCCGATCCCCCGGAGCGTGCGCTGGTCATCGTTGCGCACCCCGACGACATCGACTTCGGCACCGCAGGAACCATCGCCCGACTCACGAAGGCCGGCACAACCGTCAGCTATGCCCTGGTCTCGTCCGGCGAGGCGGGAGCGCCCGAGGACATGCCGCGCACCGAGGTCGCGGCGCTGCGCGAGCGCGAGCAGCGTTCGGCCGCGGCCGAGGTCGGCGTGAGCGATGTGATCTTCCTTCGCTGGCCCGACGGCCGGATCGAACCGACTCTGGAACTGCGCCGCGATCTCAGTCGCGTCGTGCGCCAGGTGCGCCCCGACCTCGTCATCTGTCAGTCACCCGAGGCTCGGTGGGATCGCATCTACAGCAGCCACCCCGACCATCTCGCGGTCGGCCGGGCGACGATGGCGGTGTTGTACCCCGACGCGCAAAACCCCCACGCCCACCCCGAACTGTTGGCCGAAGGACTCGAGCCGCACTCGGTTCCGGAGGCATGGGTCCTCGGGCTCGAACCGCCCGACGTCTTCATCGACATCACGGAGGTGTTCGAAGCCAAGGTCGCCGCACTCGGGAGTCATGTGAGCCAGACCGCAGACCGATTCGAGATCGACGAGCTGCTGCGAGAGTGGGCGGCGGGGATCACCGAACGCCACGACCTCCCCGTCGGGCGCCTGACCGAGGCGTTCCGCCGCATCAGCACGGCCTGAGCAGCCGGAGCGGGGTAGGAAGCGGAGTCATCTCATGACGTCGACACCTGGGCACCCGGAGCGCATCGAGGACGTCGACATCTTCGATCCGGCCACGATGGAGAACTGGTACCCGACCTATGACCTGTTGCGAGAGCAGTGTCCGGTCTACGAGGTCCCCGGCAAGAACCAGTTCTTCGTGACCCGCTACGACGACCTCACCGCGGTGTTGCGCGACACCACGTTGTTCCGCCGCGGCGGCGGGAGCGCGGCGGTTCTGATGAAGAATCCCGAGGCCACACGCATCTACGAGGAGAAGGGGTGGCCACGGTGGCAGCCACTGGCGACCGAACCGCCCCTGCACCGCCGCTACCGCGAGCTCGTCGACCCGTGGTTCTCGGTCGCGGGATCCGAGACGCGTCGGCCGCTGATCACCGGGCTCGGGAACGACCTGCTCGACGCCTGGATCGACGACGGCGAGGTCGAGTACGTCAGCCAGTTCGCCTTACCGCTTCCGGTCGCCGTGATCACGCTCCTGCTCGGGTTCCCGCTGTCGGATATCGAGCAGCTCAAGGAGTGGTCGGAAGCCTGGGTGATGCCGTTCGCCGGCGGCCTGGCCCCCGACGACGAGATCCATGTTGCCGAGAAGGGCGTCGAGTTCCAGCACTACATCGCCGGCACGATCGCCGAGAAGCGCCGCAAGCCCGGCGACGACGTCATCTCGCACCTCACCACCGCGATGTTCGACGACCCCGCTGGCCGACCGCGGGCGCTGACCGACCACGAGATCATCGGCATCATCGATCACCTCTACATCGGCGGGAACGAGACCACCACGTTCGCGCTCACCTCTGGCCTGTGGCTGCTGGTCCGACATCCCGAGGTCGAGGCCGCCCTGCGTGCCGACCCGTCCCTGGTGCGACGTTTCGTCGACGAGGTGGTGCGACTCGAGTCGCCGACGCAGGGTCTCTACCGCCAGGTCGCCGCCGACACCGAGCTGCACGGCTGCCCGATTCCGAAGGGCGCGGCCGTGCACTTGCGGTACGCAGCTGCGAATCGCGACCCGAGGGCGTTCCCCGACCCCACGAGCATCGATCTGGCGCGACCGAACGGCCACCGCCACGTGGCGTTCTCGCTCGGGGAGACGCACTGCCCGGGCGCTGGGCTCTCACGGCTCGAGCAGACGATCGCGACCGAGGCCATCCTGCGACGGATCCAGAACATCACCTTCGCGCCAGCAAGGAACGACTTCTCTCACCATCGCAACTTCACGCTGCGGGCGCTCAAGGAGCTGCACATCGAGTTCGATCGGATCTGACCCTCGCTCGAGGGTCGTCGGGTCAGGACGTCAAGACCTTGGTCAGTCGCTCCATGAGGTCGCCCACGTCGAGCTCGAGCGGGATGAGGTTGGCCGAGAACGCGAGCGCGATGTCGCGTTCGGGAAGGTACGCGGCATGGCTTCGGAAGCCCGGAACGCCGCCACCGTGTTGGTAGACCAGCTCGCCGGCCACCGTGTCGACCGCGAGCCCGAGGCCGTAGTTCGTGTCGAGGGTCGGCGCGGTCATCTCGGCCAGCGCATCGTCCGACAAGGTTCCCCCGGCGAAGATGCCTCGCATCAGCCCGGCCACGTCGGCGAGCTGGGCCTCGAGCCCGCCGCCGGTCCAGCCGCTCGACTGCAGCACTTCCTGAGGACCAGCGAGGAGGTCGGCGAACTGCTCGCCGTCGACGTCGAGCACGCCCACACCCGCGGGGACGACATCGAGCGCGACGATCGCCGATGCCAGTTCCGCCCGGGCGTAGCCGTGCACCGTCGGCTCGGGCGGCAGCTCGGTCGGAGTCAGGTAGATCTCCTCCAGACCGAACGGCTCGAACAACCGCGTCCTGATCTCGTCGGCGGCGGCATTCCCGGTAACCGCCTCGATCAGGAGGCCCGCCGCCAGGAAGCCGGTGGTGTTGTACTGGTACTCGGTGCCGAGGTCGTACTGGGGGCCTCGATCGGCGGCGAACGCGATGATCTCCTCGGGTTCATAGGGCACGTCGGCCCGGGAGCCGGCTTCGACGTAGAAGCCGGGGTCGAACGCGTACTCGATGAAGCCGTTCGTGTGGTTGAGGAGCTGGCGAACCGTGACCTCGTCCTCGAACTCGTAGCCAGGCGCCCAGCCCGGCAGATAGGTGCTGACCGATTCATCGAGGTCGACGAGGCCCTCGTCGACGAGCTGGAGCACGACGGCGGTGGTGACCGGTTTGGTGATGGACCCGATGCGGAAGTAGTCGTCGACGGTCACCGGTTCGCCGCTCGCAATGTCGGCGACGCCCCGGGCCAGGGTGATCGACTCGCCGTCGGGCAACAGCACCGCTACAGACATGCCGGGGATGCTGTTCGCGGCCATGAACTCGTCGACCTCGGCCGTCACGAGCGCGGTGAGATCGGCTTCGGGCTCGGGCTCCACGGTCTCGTCGGCGGCCGCCACGGTCTCTTCGACGGCTTCGGCTGTCGGCTCGGCCGGGACCGCCGTCGGGTCGGTCGGGAGGTCGCCGCTCGCCGCGACGGGCGAGGACTCGGCCGACCCGCACGCGGTCGCCAACAACAAGACCGACAAGACCCCGGCTATGACACGGCGCATGATGGATTCCTTCAGGGTTACAGGACGGGGAAGATCGGGGAGTCAGCCACGATCGGAGATCAAGTCGCCCAGTCAATCACGCGCGCCGCCAGATCCCGACGGCAGATGATGAGTCCGGGGACGACGGGGCGGGGCTGATTGAAGAGCAGCACGCTCCCGTCGATGCCGGAGACGTGCAGGCCGGCTGCGGCCGCGACGGCCGCGGGGGCGCACGCGTCCCACTCCCAGAGCTCGGTCGGATGGACGTAGACATCGGCCGCGCCGCTCACCACCGCCATTGCCTTCACGCCCGCGGAACCGACGACAACGACCCGTCCGCCGATGTGACGGGCGATCTGCTCGCCGACGTGGCGACCCGACCGACCGGCGATGACGACCGGCGTGTCGCCGGTGGCCGTTCCCGGCAGTGGCGACATCGCCGTCGTGAACACACGGCGACTCGTGGGCAGTGAGACCGCCGCCGCGGTCACCACGTGTCGATCGACGAGCGCCACGTGCACGGCGAACTCGGATCCGTCGGCGGCGGGGAAGTCCGCCGACCCGTCGAGCGGATCGACGATCCAGACCCGGTTCCGATCGTGACGCCGGCCGTCGTCGTGGCCCTCCTCGGAGAGGACGGCGTCGTCGGGCCGGGCCTTGGCCAGCTGATCGACGAGATACTCGTGCGCGAGCCGATCACCGGACTGTTCGATGTCCCACCAGGACCACCCGTCACGCTGCCATGCGAACCGTTGTTCGACGAGGAGCCTGCCTGTCTCGCTCGCCAGCCGCCCGGCGAGCACGTGATCGTCCAGGTGGTGCTCGATTCGCCGACCCTACCGGGCACCGGGCGCGGTCATGACGCCGCGAATCGGCACGCCAGGGGCAGTGCGCGCTCGGTTCGGACCGTCGATCAACGCGAGCTACGGTGTGGCCCCGCCCCCGACGAGGAACACGCATGCAACTTGGAATATTCGACAGCTCGAGCCGGGTCGACAGGTTGGTGGCATCGGCCAAGGAGGCGGACGAGCTCGGGTTCTCCACGCTCTGGACGCCGCAGACCTTCGACGTCGACGCGCTCACAGCACTCGCCGTCGTTGCGCGCGAGGTTCCCGGGTTGCGTCTCGGCACCGCGGTGGTTCCGACATACCCGCGCCATCCGATGATGCTCGCGCAACAGGCGCGCACGGTGAACCAGGTTGCCGACGGCAGGCTGCGACTCGGCATCGGCCTGTCGCACCAACCCGTGGTCGAGGGCATGTGGGGCATCCCCTTCGACAAGCCGATTCGCCACATGCGCGAATACCTCGAGATCCTCGTGCCGTTGCTCCGCGACGGGAAGGTGTCGTTCGGCGGCGAGACGCTCACCGGACGGGGCGAGATAAACATCCCGGGCGAACCGTGCGGCGTGCTGGTTGCGGCGCTGGGGCCGAGGATGCTCGAGCTCACGGCGCAGGTGGCCGACGGCACCATCACCTGGATGGTGGGACCGCGCACGCTTGCCGAGCACACCACGCCGGTCATCAATGCGGCAGCCGAGGCGGCCGGCCGGCCGGCTCCGCAGGTGATCGCATCGCTTCCGGTCTGCGTGACGGCCGACATCGACACGGCCCGCACCCGTGCCGCCGAGGACTTCGCGATCTACGGGCACCTGCCGTCGTATCGCGCGATGCTCGACCGCGAGGGCGCCGACGGGCCCGAGGACATCGCGGCGATCGGTTCGATCGATCACGTCGCCGAACGGCTCGACGGCCTCTTCACCGCGGGTGCAACCGAGGCGATCGCGACGATCTTCGGTGAACGCGACGAGATCGCGGCCACACGCGAGGCGCTCGCCACCCTTCTCTGACCACCGATCCGACGACCCCCGAGGAGTCAACCATGGCGAGCAACGCCGAGAACGCGTACGAGGTGATGAAGGTCCGCGAGGGCACCGACGAGGGAACCAGCGAGTGGTTCGAGATCACCCAGGAGAGGATCGACGCCTTCGCCGACGCAACCCTCGACCATCAGTTCATCCACGTCGATCCCGAGCGAGCGGCCGCAGAGACGCCCTTCGGCGGGACCATCGCCCACGGCTTCCTGACCTTGTCCATGCTCGTCCACCTCGACACGACCATCCCTCGCGAGGTGCCGAAGCTCGACGGCGTGATCATGGGGATCAACTACGGATTGAACAAGGTTCGATTCCTCTCGCCGGTGCCGTCAGGGAGCCGCATCCGCGCCAACAGCGTCATCTCCAATGTCGAGCTGAAGGGCAGCGCGGTCGACCAGACGAGGACGCTGACCGTCGAAATCGAGGGCCATGACAAACCGGCCCTCGTCGCCGAGTGGATCGGACGCGTCGTCTTCGCCTGACGCCGACCGGGGTCAGCTCGGCGCGGAGACTGCGTGCGCCCGGAGGTCGCTCAGGCTGGCCCACTCGAGGGTCCCAACGTGGGTGGCCTCGAGCACCACGCCCGGCGCGGCGCCCGCTTCGAGTGCCTCCTGCCACCGTGGTGCGCACAGACACCACTGGTCGCCGGGCTGCAGGCCCGCGAAGCCGTGTTCGGGCATCGGTGTCGAGAGGTCGTTCCCGACCTCCTTGGAGAACGCCAGGAACGCCGCCGTCACGCGTGCGCACACGGTGTGCACACCATCGTCTCCTGCTCCGGTGTCGCAGCAGCCGTTGCGATAGAACCCCGTCATGGGGTCGGTGGAACAGGACTGGAGATCGGTGCCCAGCACGTTCTTGGCCATCGGCTCATCAAACCACGTCGCAGGCCGGAGTGCCGTTCATCCGCGAGTGACCGAAGCGCCTCAGGGTTCGATCGTCACCTCGACGGCATGCGAGAGCTGTCGTGACGATTCACCGATGTGGAGCCGGTAACGGCCCGGGTCGACGATCCAGTCGTGGACGTCGACGTCCCAACAAGCAAATGAGCGCCGACCGAGCTCGATCATGACCTCTCGGCGCTCGCCGGGGCCGAGCGCCGTCCTCTCGAATGCGACGAGGCGCGGCTCGGGCTGCTGTAGTCGGTGGTCGACGGCCTCGATGTAGACCTGCACGACGGTGGAGCCGGCGCGACGTCCGCTGTTCTGAACGGGCACGGTGAACGCGACCGAAATGTCGGTGCTGACCCTGACGGACGCTGGCGACGGCTCGCCGATGTCGAAGGTCGTGTAGGAGAGCCCGTGGCCGAACGGGTACCGCACCTCGGCCCCGGCCGCGTCGTAGCCCCGATGACCGACGAGCACCCCCTCGCCATAGTGCATGACACCGTTCCGTCCCGGGTAGTGATCGCGTGCGGGATGATCGTCGAGCTGCACGGGGAAGGTGACCGGAAGCCGCCCGCCCGGATCGGCATCGCCGAACAAGACATCGACGAGCGCGTCGGCCATCTCCTGGCCGCCGAACCATGTCGCGATCACCGCCTCGACGTCGTCTTCCCAGTCCATCGTCACCGCCGACCCGGCCGTGAGCACCACGATCGTGCGATCGTTGACCGCGGCCACGGCGCGGACGAGGTCGTCCTGACCGGCCGGCAGGTCCATCGACTCGCGGTCGTTGCCTTCGGTCTCCCATTCATCGGTCGTGCCGACGAACACGAGCGCAATGTCGGCCTCGCTCGCCGCGGCAACGGCGTCGCCGACCATGTCGTCGGGCCGCGGCGGGTGACAGCCGATCTGAACGGAAGGGAGCATTCCGTCGCGAGAGAAGAACTCCACGAGCACCTCGGCATCGACGTCGGCGCTGAGCTCCACCTCGCCGATGACCTCGGGACCGCCCGTCCCGAAGAATGCCTCGCTGCGGGGCGCCGACTCGTCGGTCCAGCCGACGACCTCGATTCCGTCGATCAGCACCCGGGCTCGACCTGAGGTCGTCAGGCCGAACCGGTGCATGCCGGTTCGTTCGGGGCGGAACCGGCAACCGACCCGAGCCGACCACTTGCGGGGGTCGACGACGTTCGGCACGCCGCCGAACCACATCACCTTGCTCGTCGGCCGCCAGTCGGTCGCCACGACCGGACCGTCGGGATCGTGTCCGGCCACGTACTCGATGTGTACACCCGGCTCGCCGTCGGGGCGGTGAATCCGGTCGCTCGGCAGCAGCGGCGCCCATTTGTCGATTGCTGCGCCCGGCTCGCGGGCGAGCTTCACCCGGGGGCCGAGGCGTTCGGTGAGCGCCTGGAGCGGCGAGCGCAGATGGAGGGGGATGAGCGACGAGCTGCCCCCTCCCATGATCTGGGCCCGATCGGCGAGCGGACCGATGACCGCGATCGACTCGATGACGGTCGTGTCGATGGGCAGCACGCCGCGCTCGTTGCGGAGCAACACCATGCCGGCGATCGCGGCCTCACGGCAGAGCGCTCGCTCGGACGGTTCGTCGATGCTCGTCTCTCCCGCATCGACATCGATCGTCGGATCGACCCAGTCGGCGACGCGCAGCACCTCCCGCGCCAGCCCGTCGACGACGAACTGGTCGAGATCGCCGTCGTCGAGCGCAGTTCGGAGGTACCGACCGAAGAACCGTGCCGGCCCCGGCATCTCGATCGTCGTGCCGCCGACCGCCGTCGCGACGGTGGACGTCGTGGCGAACCAGTCGGACACGACCAGCCCGTCGAAGCCCCACTCGTCTCGCAGGATCGTGCGCAACAGCTCACGGTTTTCGGTGGCGTGCACGCCGTTCACCAGGTTGTACGACGACATGACCGCCTTGGCATCGGCCTCGATGACCGCCGCCTCGAATGGCCGCAGATACACCTCCCGTAGTGTCCGCTCGTCGACGACGACGTCGACCGTGTGGCGTTCGAGCTCGGTGTCGTTGCCCAAGAAGTGCTTGGGCGTGGCGGCCACCCGGTTCGACTGCACGCCATGGATGAACCCGACCGCGAGCCGAGCCGTGAGCTCGGGGTCCTCGCCGTAGCACTCGAAGTTCCGGCCGCCGATCGGCGTACGCGCGATGTTGATGGTCGGACCGAGCAGGATGTGCGCCTGGCGCCGGCGCGCCTCACGGCCGACGAGCTCACCGACCCGACGGACGAGATCGACGTCCCAGCTGGCGCCGAGCGCAATGCCCACGGGCACCACGACAGCCGGGACGACGGTCCGCGACTCCCCTCGTGCGCCGTTCGGACCGTCGGTCATCTTGAGCGCCGGAATGCCGAGGCGGTCCACCCCGTGGTTCCGCCAGACGGTCGCCCCCGTGAGCAGACCGATCTTCTCGTCGACGCTCAGCTCGTCGATGAGGGCCTCGAATCGGTTGTCGCCCATGTCCTCCCCCTTGTTGGTCGAAGGACGCACGCTATCGGCGGAGCTACGATCATCTCGATGGGGACCCGCTCGGTCAACTCCGTGGCGTCGAGCTTCTCGATCGACTCGATCCTGTCGGTCGGCTCGATCAGATCGATCGGCAGCGCCGGGTCGATACTCAGTGCAGGCTCGGCCGGCTCGATTCTGTCGATCGGCTCGGCCGGGTCGATACTCAGTGCAGGCTCGGCCGGCTCGATCCTGTCGATCGGCTCGGCCGGCTCGATCCTGTCGTACGGCAGCGCCGGCGCGATCCTCGCGGTCAACGATCGTCGGGTGCGGCGCCGACATCTCCGTCTCGCCGGTGCGGTGGCGGCACTCGGTGTCGCCTTCGCCGCGCTCGGTCGCTGATCAACCCGGGACCTGACGCTCGAGACCGGCCCGCCGCCGCGCGAGATACGCACGTTCGGCGTCGTTGTCGGTTGTCCGTTCGGCCACGTGGTAGGCGGCGATCGCCTCGTCGACCTGGTCGGACCGGCGGAGGAGGTCGGCACGAGCGGCGTGGAACGGCGCGTAGCCGGCGAGCGAGTCGGTCAACGCATCGAGCTGCACGAGAGCACGCTCGGGGGTGTCGGCCATGCCTTCGGCCACGGCGCGGTTGAGCTCGACCACCGGCGACGGCGCGAGTCGGGCGAGCAGCCCGTAGAGCCCTGCGATCTCACGCCAGTCGGTGTCGTCGGCGTTCGGGGCACCGGCATGCAGGGCGCTGATGGCGGCCTGCAGCTGATACGGCCCGACCGACCGACGGGCGAGCGCCCGGTCGAGGACGGCCGTTCCCTCGTCGATCGCCGCCCGATCCCACCGTGACCGGTCCTGTTCGTCGAGCACGAGGAGCTGCCCGTCGGCGTCGAGCCGAGCGTCGCGCCTGGAGTCGTGGAGCAACAAAAGGGCCAGTAGTCCCTCGACCTCCGCGTTGCCGGGAAGCAAGCCGACCAGCAGCCGAGCGAGCCGGATCGCCTCGGTGCACAGGTCGCCACGCACGAGGTCACCCCCCGTGCTCGCGGCGTAGCCCTCGTTGAACACGAGGTAGATCACGGCCAGCACACCCTCGACCCGCTCGGACAGCATCGGCGCGTCGGGTATCTCGAACGGGATGCCCGCGCTGCGGATCTTGGCCTTCGCCCTGACCAGACGCTGAGCCATGGTGGCCTCGGGAACGAGGAATGCCCGAGCGATCTCCGATGTGGTGAGACCGCCGAACGTCCGAAGCGTGAGCGCGACCTGGGCCTCGACCGTGAGTGCCGGGTGACAACAACCGAACAGCAGCTGGAGCTGTTCGTCGGGTATGTCGTCGGGAAGCTCCAGCTCCTCGACGCCGCCGAGCGTGCGGGCGTCGGACTCGAGCTGGTCGAGCTTCTCGGCATGGCGCCGATCACGGCGAAGCCGGTCGATGAGCTTGCGCCGCGCGACGGTGACGAGCCACGCGGCGGGATTG
>JAOTZB010000276.1 GCA_029861625.1 Acidimicrobiia bacterium | reverse complement strand
GAGGGGCGGGACCAACGCCACCGCGACGGCCACTCCCGTGATCGCCTCGCCCGCCTGTCGTCGGATGTGCGAGTAGGCCCCCGCCGCGCCCGCGGCGAGCGCGATCCCGAGGTCCAGCAGGTTCGGCGCAGTGCGAGCCAACACCTCACTGGGTATCGGCTCGGGCCGGCCGGGGAGGACGAAGGAGACCAGCGCGGCCAGGCCGACAGCACCCGCGGCCCCCGCCAGCGTGACCAGACCCATCGTCGCGACCTTGCGCGGCATGCCCATCACCAGAGCGCCGGCGACGCCCAGCACCGGGGTCATGAGCGGCGCCACGAGCATCGCTCCGATGACGACCGCGGTCGAGTCACCGAGGAGGCCCATGACCGCGATGAGGACCGACATCGTCATCAGCGCGGCGAACCGGTTGCGGAATCGCCGGAATTCGGCCCCCTCCGGAAACAGCGCAGCGGTGACGCGTCGTCGCTCCATGTCGCCCAGGCGGCGGCCCCGCAGATCGCGGAGGCCGAGCTCGCCGAGCAGCCGACCGATCACCCCACGAGGGTCGGCCAGATCTATTACGGATTGGTTACGTCCTGACCGACGGCCCACGCCTCGCCGACTCACTCCATCAGCATCCGGCACGGACGTGCCCCCTGAGTGCAATCGGTTTGACCAGGTTTTTGCTGGCACCTGGCCGGTCTCGGGCACCGTAGCATCCGCACGCGGCCAAGGTGAGCCAACATTACATTTGTGTTACGGCATACGCAGAACGGCCGTCGTCCAATCGGTCGGCGGTGCGCCATTCGGCCGGACGTGACGGAAGACCCTACGGAGGCGCACGGTCGCCCCGGAGAATGCAGGAAGCTCGGCTCAGCGAGGAGCGTGTGGTGACCAATACGAATCGCATCCCCGGCGCCAGTGTCTGGGAACAGGAGATGTACGACCACCTGACCAGCCATGGCAAGGTCGAGGGTGAGATCCTCGAGGCCTACAAGGAGCTGGCCGAGGGCGGTGACACCTCACCGGCGTTCCGGTATCTGGCCGGGATCATCCTCGAGGACGAGGTCCGACACCATCAGGTGTTCGCGGACCTGGCCGAGGCCATCCGCCAGATGGGCGAGGTGCGTAGCGAGGAGGAGCCGATTCCGCGAATCGGCGGGCTCCGCAAGGACAGGCACCTCATCATGGGCGTCACCGAGCGCCTGCTCGAAGTGGAACGTGACGATGCAAAGGAGCTCAAGGACCTCGCCAAACAGCTCAAGCCGTACCGCAACACGACACTGTGGGGGCTGCTCGTCGATCTGATGCGCCACGACACCGAGAAGCACATCATGATCCTGAAGTTCATGCGCGACCGGGCCAAGGACACGGACCTGTAGCGAGGATCAGCAGTTGCTGGTGCACTCCTCCATCGAGATGTCGAGGGTCCACTCCTGCAGGAAGTCGACGACGGTGATCACGCCGGTCATGGTGGCCAGACCCGCGTCGCTCACCGTGACGCTCAGATCCGCGCTCACCCCGTCGTTCTCGAATCCACCGACGGTCCCTGCCGCGACATCGAGCGTTCCGCGGTGTATCGAGCGCCGGTTCGCGTCGATGCACTCCACGAACTGGCTCGTGTCACCGCTGCCCGTCTCCTGGTCGGGCGGCAGCCCGGACTCGACGAGTCGCGTGTAGACGATCTCGACGCGCTGGTCGGGGAAGATCGTCGCTCGAACGTCCTCGACGGTGCCCGTGCACGTTGCGGCGCGACCCTTGTCGGTGGTCACCAGCTCGCCGGTTCCGATCAAGACGGCGGTCGTCACGAGCTGCTCCTCCTCATCGTCGGGAGCGGCCACCGCTCCGTCCTCGTCGTGGCGCTCGAGCTCGTCGAGCACGCAGTCCCGAGTGGGCCCCGGCCGTTCGGGAAGCACCACGTCGAGGTTGAGGTCGCGGATGGCCTCGCAGCCGTCGCCGCCGATGTTGAGGAAGCACCCGCCGATGAATGCCTCGATGATCTGCTGCTGCGTGTAGCCAGCCGCCGCCTCGACCTCGGGGAGAACCGGGGCGCCGCAGCATGTGGCGGGGGTGACGATTCGACCGACGTGGGCGACACCAGCGTCGACGCCCCGGCACCGGACACCGACGTCGTGCCGGGTGCTGCCGGCTTCGACAGTGGTGCGGCGGCCGCCGTGCGGGCCACAGCGGCCGGCGCGAACACGCAGTTCGCCGACATGCCAACCGCGGGGGCGGCGCTCGTGGCGGCGCATGCCGCCGGCTACTCCTTCGACCAGATCGTCGCCGGCGTCGACGCCGGGGGCGCTGGCTGCCGACGGCACAATCGCCGACGTGGATCCCGAGCTGGCGTTCGGTGGTCCGAGGGCGGCTCCCCTCGTCCCCGCGGGTGCACGGGAGCTCGATGTCGAGGACTCGATCTCCATCGACGGTTCGACGGCCGTCTTCACCATGGACCTCGCCTTCCGGACAGCCGTCGAGTACGTGGACGAGGCTCCCGTCTGCTTCGACGACTTCACCATGACGGGCAGCGGGTCGGAGCTGATGGTCGATGGCTCCCAGACCGCCGGAACCGTCGAGGTCATCCTCGACTTCGACGGCGCGACCCAGTGTCCGGAGCCCGAGCAGGACGACATCGGCGTTCCCCAGCGGGTCGACCTGAGCGGCCAGATCGATGGCGACACGTTCCGTGGCGAGCTGTCGTTCGCGGGCATCGGTCTCCCGTTCACCGCCTCGGTCGGCTGACTCCGGGGTCTGACCCGCTCGCTACTTGCCGAGCGAGATCTGGCCCTCGAAGGCCTGCCCGTGTCCGTCTCCTGACTGGCCGTTCCCGTTGCCGTTCGTGCCAGGGTTCCCATTGCCGTTGTTGCCCGGCCCGGTGCCCGGCGCGGGCGCAGGTGCCGGCTCGGGCACCGGATCCGGGTCAGGAACCGGCGCAGGCTCAGGAGCAGGTGCCGGAGCAGGTTCCGGCTGCGGCGCAGGCTCGGGCTCGGGCACCGGATCCGGGTCAGGAACCGGCGCAGGCTCAGGAGCAGGTTCCGGCTGCGGCGCAGGAGCAGATTCCGGCTGCGGCGCAGGAGCTGATTCCGGCTGCGGCGCAGGCTCGGGCACCGGATCCGCGTCAGGAACCGGCGCAGGAGCTGATTCCGGCTGCGGCGCAGGCTCGGGCACCGGATCCGGGTCGGCAACCGGCGCAGGCTCAGGAGCAGACTCGGGCCGGTCGACCGGCGCAGTGCCGAGCAGCCGAATCCCGGACTGGCTCGGCTCACCGATGGGCTCGACCCATGTGATCTTTACCGGCGCCGCGCTCGAGCCGGCCGTTTCGGCGGCCCATGCGTCATCGGCAGTCGACGTCACCAACGAGGCAACGTCGGACTCATCCGACGTCGCTCCTGCCGTGCTCGACGTGGCCGTCGATGTTCCACCCGACTCGGAGTCGCCCGGCAGTTCGGCCGCAAGCAGGTCGGACTCGTCGACAGGTTCGTTGCCGATGCCCATGGCGTCGGCGACCAATCCGGCGGTCATGCCGAGCGTGGCCATGATCGCGACCGCGATCGTCGTCGCCGCCTCGAAGCCAGGCCGGTTCAGGAAGGCGGTGATCGGGCTCAGAAAGGCCGGCGGGCGAGCGATGGCAATCGAGACCATCGAGCGGACGACCGTGGGGTCGAACTGCGTCCCGGCCGCGGCGGCGAGCTCGGATCGCGCCGCAGCGTGCGACAGCGGCTGCTTGTAGGACCTTGCCGCGGTGATCACATCGTAGGTGTCGGCCACCGCGACGATCCTGCCGCTGATGTGGATGTCGGTCTCCGCCAGTCCGAGCGGATACCCCGCCCCATCCCAACGCTCGTGGTGCTGGTCGATGCCGTGTCGCCACTCGCCCAACCACTCGGCGACCGAGTCGGTGAGAACCATGCCCTCGCGCGGATGCTCGACCAGAACGGCCCATTCGTCGTCGGACGGGCGACCCGGTTTGCTCAGAATCTCCGCCGGCACGGCCAGCTTGCCGACATCGTGCAGCAAAGCCGCCCACCGCAGCTTGCCCCGATCGTCCACCGGCAGATTCAGGTCCTCGGCGATCAGCTCCGCGTACGCACGAACCCGTTCGCCATGGCCTCGAGTGGCGCGATCGTGCCGACTCAGGTCCGTGGCCAGCGCCAGCAATGACTCGAGGCACTCCTGGTCGGTCAACGGCTGGCCATCGCCAGCGGAGGCCGCGTCGAGCTGGCGCTGGATCAACCGTGGATTGGTCCGGCGAAGCGCCAACCCGAACCGACTGGGCGCGCTATCAGGGAACGGCAGGGCCAGCTTCAGGAGGGCGACGAGCGGAAGCGCCCGCCGCGCAACCCGGTCGACGACCACGGTCACCGACACAGCGATCGCGATCAACAGGAGCAGATAGAACAGCGACGGGATCGCGACCGAGGACGGCGGTACCGTCGCAGTGAACCAGAGGCTGACCACCAGCGCCGCAATCAGCGGGACGAGCACGATGGCCAGGCGCAACAGCGCGGCAAGCACCGGTCGTCGCCTCCACGCGCTCGCCGTGACTTCGCGTGCACCGTGCGTCGGAGATTCCGAAGTGGTGGCCGTCACGGCCAGGATCGTACTGTGCCGGATTCTCCAGCTGAATGGGCAGATTCCCTAGTTACCAGCAGGTAGTTTGGCGTCCTTTGACCCATCACGGTGCGTGGCCGAGGTGTTCGCCCATCCAATCGACCGCGAACTCGACGAGATCGCGGGCATCGATGAGCTCACCGGTTGCTGCACCGACCATTCCGGTGTCAGCGCGCCCTGTCGCGAGGTAGGCGCGCAGGATGGTGGCGAAGTAGTCCTCTCCTGGGTGATCGACGATGCCGTGCTCGTCGTCGAGACAGTCGATGACCTCGACCTCGGGTCCTTCAGGTCCGGCGATGAGCCGGTGGCGGCGGACCCGGCGCTTGTTCGCGACGGCCGCGAGGTATTCGGCGTGGTGCAAGAGCGTGACGGTGTCGGGGTCGGCACCGAGGCGCAGGACCCTCCCGCCCACATCGACGAACCGTTCAAGAGGCGACCGGGGCCCGTAGTAGTCGTCCCGGGGCGGGTTGGACACGAGATCGGCCGCGAGTCGGCCCCGCGCGCCGAAGCGGCCCTCCGGGTGGTCGTTGACGACGGTGCCGGGGTGGCAGCGAAACACCTCGGCGAGCGTTCCCACCTCTGGGTCAGCGGGTGTTCGCAACGCATCGAACGGCACGGCATGGGCGAGCAGCGCAACC
>JAOTZB010000033.1 GCA_029861625.1 Acidimicrobiia bacterium | reverse complement strand
AACCCGGCGTCGTGGATGGTCCAGAACAGGCGACGACGAAGCTCGCGGTCGATTCCCGGGTCGTTCTCGAGAGCATCGGCGCGGCTGCGGTCGCTGAAATCGTCGAAACCGCTACCGAGCGCGAGCGGGATGCCGTCGAGGGTCAAGCTGCAGTCGACGGTTCCGCCGGTGAGATGGGGAGGAGGATGGTTCGGATTCGGATCGGGGTACGACACGAAGCCGGGTGGGAGGCGCGGATGGCCGTACGCCGCGTGGTAGAGCTCGGCCTGGAGGGCGAGCGGGCGCCAGGCGTCGAAGACGCAGATGCCCCATCGGTCCGGGAGGTTGCTGGCGGCGACGCCGAGACGGTCAAGTGTCGATCGTCGCAGCCACGTTCCTTCACCCGCGTGGGTCCAGCCCGCCTGGCGATAGTGCTCCAGCACCGAGATCCGCGGGTGCGAGACCTCGACGAGCGGCTCGTCGTCGTCGTGTTCGACCGGCGGCGTCGGATCGGGTTCGATCATCGTCGGCAGCGCCGGCAGGCACGACAGCTCGACGCCGAGCTCGGCGCACACCTGGGCGCCAGGTCGCGTCAACACCGGCTCGTCGAATCGCGGCATCGCCGGAGACTACGCGATGGCGACCCGATCTCCGCGACCGGCCGGGCTGACTACGATCGCCGACATGGGTCAATTCCGCTTCTTGTTCACCGCTCATGACTACGAGGGCACCGTCGCCTTCTACACCACGACGCTGGGTCTGCCGGTCGTGCACTCCTGGGACGATGACGGGCGCGGCACGATCGTCACCGCGGCCGGCAGCGGCCAGATCGAGATCTTCGATGGTGACGCCGACGCCGCCCCGCCGGCCGGTGTGGCGCTGGCATGGGAGGTCGAGGACATCGACGCCGAATACGCCGCACTGAGCGCCCGTGGTGTCGAGTTCCTCGGGCCACCACAGGATCAGCCGTTCGGGCATCGCAACGCCACGTTCAGCGCACCCGAGAACCTCACCATCACCCTGTTCACCGTCATCGGTGAGGAGCCGTGACCGATGCCGAGGTCATCGTCGTCGGCGGGGGCCACAACGGTCTGATCTGCGCGGCGTACCTGGCGCGGGCGGGCATCGACACGCTGCTGGTCGAGTCGCGCGACAGTGTCGGCGGATGCGCGTCGACCGTCTCCGACCTCGGTGCCCGGTTCAACATCTGCCACTGCGATCACTCGATGGTGCGAGCGATGCCCGTCATCGACGAGCTCGAGCTCGAGGCGTTCGGATTGGAGTACCTCGAGCCGGACGTGAGCGCGGTGCACCTCTTCCACGACGACAGCGAGCCGTGGTTGTTCTTCCACGAGATCGACCGGACGCTCGACAGCATCGCCGGCACGTACCCGCGGCAGCTCGACGGCTACAGGAGATACCTCGAGGCTGCCATGCCGGCCGCAGCGTTCGCCATCGAGATGGCCCGGAACCACCCGACCGGGCCCTCGCTCATGCGGGCGGCGTTGGCCCGGCGGGCCCGGGGCGCGGTGACGCTTCTCGACTGGAGCCGGCGCAGTGCATCCGACGTGTTGTCCCGCTACTTCGACGACTGGCGCCTGGTCATGCCGGCTGTCTCTTCCGGCCCGACGGTCTGGGGCGTCTCGCCCGACGCTCCCGGCACCGGCCTCGGCGCGGCCACCTATGCGAGCAAACACCTCGTCAGGACCGGGCGTCCTCGTGGCGGCAGTGGTGCGTTGACGGACTCGACCCGAGCCAGCTTCGAAGCCGCCGGCGGTCGGGTGCGCTGCGGTGCCCGTGTCACGGACCTGCTCGTGGGCGACGGCTCGGTGCGCGGGCTCCGCCTCGATGACGAGTCCGAGCTCCACTCGCCCGTCGTCGTCGCGGCCTGTGACCCACATCGTGTCTTCGTCGAGTGGATCTCCGAGCCGCCGCCTGCGGCTCGCAAGCTGGTGCAGCGCTGGCGCAATCGTCCGAGCGCCGACGGGTACGAATCGAAGATCGACGCCGTGCTCACCTCCCTTCCCGGGCTCCGGGCGACAGATCGCCTGCGCCAGTCGTTCCCCGGCGTCGATCTCCTCGGGCCCTCGAGCCTCGTCCTGCCGTCGCCCGACCAGCTCGCCGAGGCCCATCGGCTCCGGGCCGATGGTCGGGTCGCGGCATTTCCGACGATGCTGCTCAACGTTCCATCCGTTCTCGATCCGGACATGCGGCCGGGACCGGACCGGCACGTGTTGAGCATCGAGGTGCTGTTCACGCCGTACGCGCTCCGGGGCGGGTGGTCCGGTTCGGCCGAGCCGCAGCGGTGGCTCGACATGTGGGGCTCCCTGATGGAACCGGGGGCCCTGGCCGCGGTCGATCGCTGGCGGGCGATGACGCCGGACCGCTACGAACGGGAGTTCTCGATGCACCGCGGGCACACACCTTCCTATGGCGGTTCGCCGCTGGCCACGCTCGTTGGTCGCCGGCCCGAGCTCAGCCGGTATCGCACGCCCATCGGTGGCCTGTACCTGTCCGGTGCGGGCACGTTCCCCGGTGCCGGCATCTTCGGAGCGTCGGGCCGCAATGCCGCCCACGTCGTCCGGCGCGACCTGCGGCATCGGCTCACACGGCGCTTCGGTACCCTGCGCCGGACCGCGGCCTGCTCGACGCCGAGGGTCACCACATGACGCTCCCGGTGAGCGTGAACCTCATGCCCGAGGCTCCGATCGGCGAGGTCGTCGAGCTCGCAGTGCTGGCCGAACGGCTGGGGTACGCCCGTTGCTGGGTCTACGACGAAGGTCTCGTCACACGCGACGTCTACGTCACGCTCGCCGCGATCGCGGGCCGAACCGATCGGATCTCGCTCGGCCCCGGCATCACGAATCCCTACGTGCGTCACCCGGGTGCGACCGCCGCCGCCGTGGCATCGCTCGACGAGCTCAGTGCTGGCCGGGCGTTCCTCGGGCTCGGCGCGGGCGGTGGGCTCACCCTTGGCCCGCTCGGCATCGAACGCGATCGACCGCTGACGGCGGTTCGAGAGATGATCGACACCCTCCGCCGCCTCTTCGCCGGGGAACGCGTCGATCACCGGGGCCACACCTTCTCGTTCGAGAACGCGGCGCTGCCCTACGGCCGGCCCGATATCGAGATCCATCTTGCCGGCCGGGGTCCGAAGATGACGGCGCTCGGGGGTGAGCGGGCCGACGGCTTCAGCCTCAGCTACATCCACAAGAGCGTGCTCGGTGACCACGCTCGATCGCTGCGGCTGGCCGCCGGCGATCGGCCATTCCTCATCAGCTACTCGACGATGGTCGCCACGACCG
Source organism: Acidimicrobiia bacterium (assembly GCA_029861625.1). GTDB lineage: Bacteria > Actinomycetota > Acidimicrobiia > Acidimicrobiales > JAHEJN01 > JAOTZB01. Next base: position 16,189 of record JAOTZB010000033.1, on the reverse strand, counting down.
ACCAGGCCATCGAAGATGCCAGGGCGCAGCTCACCTTCCGGCTCGTCGACTCACCACCGGATGTCAAACAGCTCATCGGCATGACCGACGAGGACACAGCGGCGCTCCGTGCCGCGCTCGCAGACGGGGGGCCGCGAGCCGCCGCTGCTCATGTCAGACCGGAGTGGGTCACCGACTTCGTGATCGTCGGCTCGCCCGCCGAGTGCGCACGCGAGCTGAAGGAGCTCATGTCCGCCAATCACATCGACGAGTTCCTGCTGCCGGTCCACGAGGTCGATGGCGCCGCCGACGTGATCGAGCGCACGGCCATCATGTTCGGGGCGGACCAGCCGTAGTCCGCCCGGCCTCAATCGGCCGGCGGTCCGGCCCATCGATCGATGCCCTCGATCTCGACGCCGAGGTGTTCGAGCGCCCGCCCCACCGAATGCGTGACCATCTCGGCGATGCTCGCCGGCCGGTTGTAGAACGCCGGCACCGGGGGGTGGATCACCCCGCCCATCTCGGCGACCCGTGCCATCAGCCGCAGGTGTCCGAGGTGAAACGGTGTCTCCCGCACCATCAGGACCAGTGGCCGCCGTTCCTTGAGGGTGACATCGGCGGCGCGACCGATGAGGTCGGCCGAGAACGAGTTCGCGATGGCCGACAGCGACTTGATGGAGCACGGAGCGACGAGCATGCCGGCGGTCGTGAACGAGCCGCTGCTGATGGGGGCGGCGATGTCGCGGACACCATGGACCTGATCGGCGAGCGAGTCGATGTCGGCCGGGCCGAAGTCGGTCTCGATCGCGATCGTCGTGCGGGCCGGCGGCGACACCACGAGATGGGTCTCGACGTCGTCGACGTCGCGCAGCAGCTCGAGGGCGCGGATGCCGTAGACGGCCCCACTGGCTCCGCTGAGCGCGACCACGACCCGCCGCATCATTCCCTCCCGCCGACGGCTGACGACAACATGGCCTCGAGGATGGCCCGGCAGTCCTCGACCGTGACGGTGCGGGGGTTGTTGTGCACCATGACCATCCGCATCGACTCCGCCGCGACATCGTCCCAGTCGACATCGGTGTCGGCGTCGACGGTCGTGCCGAGCCCGATGGGAAGATCGAGCGAGCGCACGAGCTCGGTGAGCATGTCGACCACGTGCTCGCCGCCGGCATCGACGGGGAGCCCCAGCACGTCGGCCAGTCGCCGCAGCCGCTCGGGCCGTATCGCGGAGACGTTGAACTCGAGCGCGTAGGGCAGGATCATCGCATTCGCGAGCCCATGATGCAGGTGTAGATGGCTGCAGATGCCACCCGAGAGCGCATGCACGAGGCCGAGGCCGCTCTGATCCATGGCCATTCCCCCGTAGAGCGCGGCGAGCATCATGTTGCCGCGGGCGTCGAGGTCGCTCCCATCGGCGGTGGCGGGCCCCAGTCCGGCGATGGCCAGCCGCAACGACTCGAGCGCCAATAGGTCGCTGATCGGGTTCGTTCGTCGTCCGGTGTAGGCCTCGAAGGCGTGGACGAGCGCATCGATGCCCGTCGCAGCAGTGAGGTGAGGAGGGAGTGCAATCGTCACCTCGGGGTCGAGGATGGCCACATGGGCGAACATCAGCGGGCTCAGCACACCCTTCTTGAAGGGTTGGGAGGCGTCGGAGATCACCGCAACCTTGGTGACCTCGCTTCCGGTTCCGGCCGTGGTCGGAACGGCCACGAAGGGATGGCTTCGTCGGGTGATCGGACGACCGTCCCACTGGTAGTCGGCGTACTCGCCCCCGTTGGCGAGCAACATGGCGCTCGCCTTCGCGGTGTCGATGGCCGAACCGCCGCCGATCGCGACGATGGCGCCGCTCCGGGAAGACTCGGCGATGGACCTCGCGGCCGCCACGTCGTCGGTGGTCGGATTCCCGCTGACGTCGGCGTGGACGGCAACCGCGACGCCGGCGTGCTCGAGGGCGGCGCGGACCGCGTCGGGCAGACCGGTGGTCGCCAGGCCGGGATCGGTCACGATGAGCACACGATCGACTCCCAGCGCCGCGACCTCGGCGGGGACCGCGTCGATGACCGGCGTCCCCCACACGATGCGAGTGGGCATCTGGAAGGCGAAGGTGTCGATCGGGTCTCGATCGCCCGTCGAGGATCGTTGGGTCATGACGCGATCTCCACCGTCCGGAGCGATGCGTCGAGCACTTCCAGGGCCCGATCGATCTGGGAGTCCGAGATCGTGAGCGCAGGCCCGATGCGGATCACGTTGCCGTGGGGACCGGACTTCCCGACGATCAGGCCACGCTCGCGGCACTGCTGGACGAGTCGGAGACCCTGGTCGCCTGCCGGCTCCTTGGTGGCCGGATCGCGCACCAGCTCGACGCCGAGGAACAGGCCCCTGCCCCTGATCTCGCCGATGAGGTCGGTCCCACCGGCGAGGTCCGCCAGCCCGGCTTCGAAGCGCTGACCCGCCCGAGCGGCTCGGGCCGGGAGATCGTTGTCGATGATGTAGTCGATGGTGGCCAGTGCGGCTGCGCTCGCGAGCGGGTTGCCGCCGTAGGTGCTGAAGGTCGGACGCTGGATCGCTTCGCCGATGTCGTCACGAGCGACGTAGGCGGCCGCCGGAACGCCGTTGGCCATGGCTTTGCCCATCACGAGGATGTCGGGGCTGATGTCGTACTGCTCGCTCACGAACATCGTGCCGGTGCGGCCGAAACCGGACTGGACCTCGTCGATGATGAGGACGCCATCTCGCGCGTGGGCGATTCGTTCGAGGGACTCGAGATGGCCGGGCGGCGACACGATCACGCCGCCGACGCCCTGGATCGGCTCGACCACGATGGCGGCGACGCGGTCGATTCCGGCCGCGTCGAGCTCGGTGTCGATGGAGTCGGCGCAGCCGACGCCGCAGCCCGGATACTCGAGGCCGAGCGGGCATCGGTAGCAGTAGGCGTTGCAGCCGACGGCCACGCCGAGATCGTCGGGGCCGAACGGGATGTCGTCGGCGCCGGACACGTTCGTGCATGCCTCGGTGAGCAGCGTGCGCCCGTGGTAGCCGAGTTGGAGCGACACGACGACCTCGTTGCCGGTGTGCTCGCGGGCGAGCAGGATCGCTCCGTCGACGGCCTCGCTGCCGGAGTTGACGAGGAAGCTGCGGCTCAAACCGGCGGGCGTGATCTCCTCGAGCCGGGCGACGAGGTCGAGCAGCGGCTCGGTCAGGTAGAACGTGGAGGTGTGCAACAGCAGATCGACCTGGGCCTTGATCCTGGCGTTTATCTCGGGATTGGCGTGTCCACAGCTGGTGACCATGATGCCGCTGAAGCAGTCGAGGTACTCGTTGCCGTCGGTGTCGTAGAGGTACTCCATCGATCCTCTGGCCAGGACGAGCGGCTCGTCGTAGAGCTGGTGCCGTGCCTGGGCCATCAGCGAGAAGTCCCGGTGGATGAGGTGATCCCGATCGGATGGCACGGCTCCTCCTGTCCGGTTCCCGGTCAGCTCAGGTAGCGGGAGAGGTCGACCGACGCGTAGCTCACCCGCTCGCCGTATTCGCGGCGTTCGCGTTTGTAGGTGGCGTCGATGCCGACCTTGGTGCCGACCCCGCGCTGATCGGCGGTCGGATCCATCTCGTGGCCCTGCGCCGACGCGACTTCGAAGATGTCGTCGCTCCAGTGCACGCGGTTGGTGAGCGCCCACTGGATCTCGGACGGCTCGTACATGTCCACGTCGCGGTCGACGACGATCACGTTGCGAATGTTGATGTGTGCGGCCATGGCCGCCATCGCGAGATTCTTCGGCGTGCCCGGATTGTCGCGGTCGATCTGGATGAGCGCCAAGAAGCCGTTGCCGTAGGGCGGGATGTGCACGTCGGCGGCGGGATCGAGGTGGCGCACGAAGCGGCGGAGGAGCGGCTCTCGTGGCAACACGTTGCCGATGTAGATGTGCTCGTACCAGCCCGGGACGATCGTCTGGTAGATGGGGTCGTCGCGCCACGAGATGGCGGTGACCTCGACGGTCGGGCTGTTCCACGGTTCGCCGTGGTACCCGTGGAACTCGGCCAGGGGGCCCTCGGATCGGCGTTCGGCGGGGAGGATGTGGCCCTCGATCACCACCTCGGCACGGGCCGGGATGTCGATGTCGACGGTCGTGCCCCTGCAGACCTCGATGCCGCGTCCGCGGATGGCGCCGGCGATGAACAGCTCGTCGACCGGGGTCTTCACACCCGCCGCGATCATGATCGCGGGATCGAGCCCGATGGCGAGGGCCACCGGAAACGGGTCGTCGGGGTTGTCGCGCGACTTCCAGAACGTGCCGACGTCGCGCCACTCGTTGGTGTTGAACCCGAACGTCGTGGGACCCATGCGGAGCATCCGGTTGTAGGACAGGTTCCCGCGTCCGCCGATCGGGTCCTTGGTGACGGTGACCGCACCGGTGATGAAGGCGCCGCCATCGCCCCGGGAATGAGTGGGAATGGGGAGCATGCTCGCGTCGACATCGGCGCCGGTGATCTGGTTGTCGTGCCACGTCGCGGTGTCGACGCGCACCGGACCGATGCCGTGCTCGGGCTCGAGCACCCGCTCCATGACGTCGATGATGTCGTCGGGAGCGCAGCCCAGCGCGATCGCCGCGCGCCGATGGGATGCGACCGCGCCGGAAAAGATCGGCCAGGGACTGTTCTCGACCGATTCGAACAGCCCGGCCCCGGTGTCGGACCGTTCGAGAGCGGCGCCGACATCTGCGAGCTCGTGCTCCAGTGAGACTGTTCGACCCACCCGGGCGAGCTGTCCGGCTGCGTCGAGGGCGGCGATGTAGCCGCGGAGGTCGTCGACATCGGTCATGACCGCATCCTAGGTCGGCTCGCCCGAGCGCTCGACGCCGGGGCTCCTCGGGGTTCGGCCGGATATTCTGCGGGCATGGGTGCGACTCGCCCGAGCGCGCCGCTCGCCCGACGTCAGGACAGGTCATGACGATCGCTCGCGGCACACCGCCGATCATCGACATCGGCCCGCTGCGGCCACGAGCCGGCGGAGCCGAGACCGGCGCCTGCATCGAGGCGATCCATGCCGCGTGCATCGAGACCGGGTTCTTCGTCGTGGTCGGCCACGAGCTCGACGAACCGATCGACGCTGTCTTCGAAGCAGCACGAGCCTTCTTCTCGCTCCCACAGCGCGAGAAGGAGCACGTTCCGCGCAACGGCAGGTACGGCTTCGTACCCAGGACGAGCCGAGCGATCGACACCGATCGCGCCAGCGGTGAGACCGAGTTCATCGACATCGGGCTCGCCGACGAGGTCGCGTTGCCCGACATCGCCGGATTCGAGAACGCGGTCCGGAGCTACCAAAACGCGGCTCTCACCACCGCGGCCGACATCCTGTGGGCGTTGGCGCTGGCGCTGGAGCTGCCCCCGGAGTTCTTCGCCACCCGCATGACCGAACCCCAGTGTCGGCTCCGCGTCCTCCACTATCCGGCTACGCCGCTTCGAGACGACGGATCCCGTCCGGTTCCCACGACGCCGCACACGGATTACGGCGCGATCACCCTGTTGGCCACCGACGGCGTACCGGGGTTGGAGGTCAAGCCCCTCGACGGTTTCTGGACGCCGGTCGACGCTCCCGCCGCGGGCCTGGTCGTCAACCTCGGCGACATGATGGCGCGCTGGACCAACGATCGGTACCGGTCGACGCCGCACCGCGTTGTCGGATCCCCGGATCAGGAGCGATTCTCGGTCCCGTTCTTCGTCAACCCCGATCCGAGGACCATCGTCGAGTGCATTCCGAGCTGTGTGACGCTCGAGGAACCCTGCCGGTACGAGCCGGTGGCCGCCGGGGCGTTCCTCGCGTCGAGGATCGACAGCTCGGCCGAACCCTACGTCGACCCGCTGGAGGGTCCGGCTCGCGTGGCATCGACGTGATGCCGTCAACCGGGCAACGCCGGCGAGCGGGCCGCGATGAGTGATCGGCCGGTGACGTCATCATGGCTCCGCAACGGCCGGCTTCCCGACGGACGCATCGTCGACATTCGTGTCGACGATGGTCTGATCGGTGCGGTGGTCGAGCACGCAGCTCAAGCCGAGAGCACGGCGGGTGACGACCTCCAGGGCTGGCTCGTGCTCCCGGCCATGGCCGAGCCCCACGCTCATCTCGACAAGGTCCTGACCGCGGAGACGGTGTCGAATCCCGCCGGCGATCTCGACGGGGCCATCGCGGCGTGGCGAGCGGCCGCGATCGCCGGTCGATTCACGCCCGACGATGTCGAGCGGCGCGCATCGACGGCGCTGGAGATGTTGCTGGCGCATGGGGTGACCGCCGTACGAACCCATGTCAACGTCACGCCAGAAGTCGGCGTGGTCAACCTGCACGTGCTCGATCGGGTCGGCTCGGCCTTCGCCGGGCTGATCGACCTGCAGATCGTCGCGCTCACGTCCGCGCCGGTGACGGGGGCCGCCGGGGCCGAGAATCGAGCGATTCTGAGCGCCGCGATCGAAGCGGGCGTCGACATCGTCGGTGGCTGCCCGCATCTCGACACCGACGGAGCGGGCGGCGTGGCCGTAGCGTTCGATGCCGCGGCCGATGCCGGCCTCGGCATCGACCTGCACACCGACGAGACGCTCGATCCGGGTGTGCTGACCCTGCGGGACATGGCGAGGCACGTCCGCGACACCGGCTTCGAGGGCCTGGTGGCTGCGAGCCACTGCGTCAGCCTCGGTGTGCAGCCTCTTACCGTCCAGCGGGCCGTGGCGGCCGAAGTGGCCGTCGCGGGGATCGCCGTGTTTCCGTTGCCGCAGACCAACCTGTATCTCCAGGGTCGGGACACATCCACCGCCACGCCCCGCGGCCTCACGGCGCTCGGACCGCTGCACGATGCCGGCGCCCTGGTGGCCGCTGGGGCCGACAACGTCCAGGATCCATACAACCTGGTCGGTCGCTCCGATCCGCTCGAGACGGCAGCGTTGCTGGTGATGGCCGGACACCGGTCGCCCGACGAGGCATACGCCATGGTGAGCAACAATGCGCGTCGGGCGATGGGGCTCCCGGTCGTCTCCTTCGCAGCCGGTGACCCCGCCGACGTCGTGGCCATCGACGCCCCGTCGATCCGCGGCGCCATCGCCGACGCGCCGATGTCACGCCGCGTCTACCGTCGCGGTCGCCTGGTGGCCTCGGTCGACCAGGAGACGACCGTGCATCGGTGAGGAGTGAGCGTGAAGCAGGTTCTTCGAGGTGCTCGGCTGGGTGACAGGTCCGTCGACGTCCATGTCGCCGACGGATCGATCAGCGCGGTGGTCGACACCGGACAGCCGATGCCCGACGACGCCGAGGTCCACGATCTGGGCGGATGGCTGCTCCTGCCCGCGCTGGCCGAACCCCATGCTCATCTCGACAAGGCGCTCACGGCCGAGATGGTCCCCAACCCCGCGGGCGACCTCATGGGGGCCATCGACGCATGGATCGCGGCCGGCGCAAGCGGCATGTTCACCCACGACGACATCGTCGATCGCGCGGTGCGGGCCATGGAGCTCCTGCTCGTCCACGGCGTGACCGCGGTCCGGACCCATGTCAACGTCCTCGGCGACATCGGCGCGAGCAGCGTGATCGCCGTCAAGGAGGCCGCCGCGCGCTTCGACGGACTTCTCGACGTCCAGACGGTCGCGCTCACGAACTCGCCGATGACCGGCGCCGACGGTGCCGCGAATCGGGCTGCGCTCCTCGCGGCCGTCGAGGTCGGCGTCGACTTCGTCGGTGGCTGCCCGCACCTCGATCCCGACGGTGCCGGTCTCATCCGCAACGCGCTCGCCGTCGCGACCGAAGCCGGGATCGGCATCGATCTCCACGTCGACGAGACGCTCGACCCGTCGGTCCTGACGCTGCGCGAGCTCGCCCGACAGGTGATCGACACCGGATTCGAGGGTCTCGTGGCGGCCAGCCACTGTGTGACGCTGGGCATGCAGCCATCTGCGGTGCAGGCCGAGGTCGCAACGCTTGTTGCCGAGGCTGGCATCGCCGTGTTCCCGTTGCCCCAGACCAATCTCTTCCTCCAGGGCCGTGACGATCCCACCGCGACCCCCCGGGGCCTCACGGCGATCGCCGCGCTCCGCGACGCCGGCGCGCTCGTGGCCGCCGGCGCCGACAACGTGCAGGACCCGTTCAACCTCGTCGGCCGCAGCGACCCGCTTGAGACGGCGGCGTTGCTGGTGATGGCCGGCCACCAGCTTCCCGACACCGCGTACGACATGGTCAGCAACAACGTGCGTCGTGCGATAGGTCTGCCCCTGGTGGCGATGGAGGTCGGTGATCCTGCCGATTTCATGGCCATCGACGCGCCGTCGGTGCGTGGCGCGATCGCCGATGCCCCGATGTCGCGTCGGGTCTTTCGCCGGGGCGCGCTCGTGGCCTCGGCCGATCAACACGTCTCGGTGTTCCGGTCGCCGTGAGCGTTCGTGACCGCATCGCAACCGACCTCGTCATCAGCCCGTTGGGCGCTGATGCCGCGGCCATGCTCGACGTGGCGCGTTGCGCGGAGAACAGCGGCTACGACGGGATCTGCACGCTCGACCATTTCAGCGGCACGATGCTCGATCGCCCGTGGTCGCGCGAGCTCTTCACCGTCCTCGGCGGGTTCGCCGCGGTCACCAGCTCGGTGCGCATCGGCGCCTTGGTCGCCAACACGGTCAACCGCCACGCGAGCCTGCTCGCATCGGCCGCCGCGACACTCCAGTCGATGAGCGGCGGTCGTGCCGTCCTCGGCATCGGTAGCGGTCCCGGACCGGGGTCGAGATTCGCCGGTGAGCAGGACGCCATCGCCCGGCCCCTCGCCGACGGCGAAGGACGGCGCCGCAGCCTCGTCGAACACATCGAGGTCGTTCGGCTGCTGTGGCAGGGCGGCGGCCACTACGACGGCGAGTTCGTCACGCTCCGTGGGCTCGACGGTGTCGTCGGACCCGAGCCCGAGATTCCCGTCATCGTCGGCGCGAGCGGACCCCTGACGGTGGAGGTGGCATGTGCGAGGGCAGACGGCGTCAACATCGTCGTGGGTGCTCGGGCCGATGAGCTCGTGGGCATGGCTCGCGGGCTCACCGGGCACCGCCCCTTCGAGATCGGCATCTACGACACCATCGACCTCGACCATGCCCACGGCGGCGACGTCGACCGCTGGGCCGCGCTCGGCGTCGACAGACGAACGCTGGCCGTGCGGCCCCCCTTCGACCTCGAAGCGATCGCGCGTGTCGGCGCGGCCCTGAATTCGGCCTGAGTCGGTCCGGTGGTTCCGACCCGCAGGACCGGAGGGCCTCGTTGTGGGATCATGGATCGATGTCGGACTGACCGGAGGTACTGCCGACGATTCACGACGATACGACGGAGGTTTCGATGAATCTGACGATCACAGCGGCGATCCATGCCCGTTGGGGGCATCGAGTCGACGGGTTGATCCACACTCACGCCTGGACGGTCGAGGCGACAGTCGCGGGCCCTGCCGACTGCGACAAGGTGTTTCCCGCCGACGACCTGGAGACCATTCTCCGCGAGGCCGTCGAGCCGTGGGCCGGTCACTACCTGACCCACGAGGATGCCGGCGAGTGGAAGGGGTACAAGCCGCTGGTCTGGGAGCGTGAGGCCACCGTCGAGGAGACCGTTCGGTACCTGTGGAAACACATCGAGGAACGGGTCCCGGGCCTGACCGAGGTGGCGCTCGTCGAGGCCACCGAGTTCGACCGCTGCCGAACCGTCCGCCTGTCGAGCTGCGCACAGAGCCTGATCTGACCCCGTCAGGAGAGGCTCTCTGGTAGGGGAATGGCGGCGAGGTCGGTGTCGGGGCCCACGATGAAGTTGCCGGCCATGACCGACACGTTGGCATCGGCAGGGTCGTAGCTCACGCCGACCGGGTCGCCGCCGTCGGCGACGATCCGGACCTGATCGACGAACTGGCGTCTCACCATCGAGACGCCGCGGTCGCTCGACGCGAGCCGCTCGGTGGAATGGAGCGTGATCGGTCCCTGGCCGACCTGGGTCTCGTAGTCGCCGGGGAACCGCTGGTGCTCCTCCTCGCTGAGGTCGAACCACGACTTGCCCTCGCCGTAGACGGGCAGCCCCTGCGGCGGGCGATCCTCGGGCTTGCGAACCATGGCGTAGACGCGGGTGTGCGTGTCGTCGATCGGCAGCGCCCAGGAGAGGTTGTTCGTGCGTCCGAGCACGCTGAGGGTCGGGGTCGGGATGACCCGCACCGTGGGAACCCGGATCTCGGTGACGCGGTGCAGCGTGGTGCCGTCGTCGAGCTCGCGGTCCTGGGTGCACGTGACCCCCCAGTCGTGACGTTGCCAGTCGACACGAGGCCATATGTCGAGCCGGGGGTCGAACTGGGGACCGCTGATCGCGTTGTGGAGGATGAACACGTGGTAGGCGTCCATGGCGTTCTCGTGGGTCTGGAACCAGTTGCACGGCGCTTCGGTGGGGCCGCCGAATGCGAAGTGGTCGATGATCACCACCTCCTCGTCGTCACCCAGGTCGTCGAAGACGTCGTAGGTGGGGAACACCGGCTGGCGATCGGGAGGACCCATGTAGGCGAAGACGAGTCCGTGGTACTCGACCACCGGATACCACGGCTGGCGGTACGAGTCGCGGTTGCGGCCGCGGTCGGGCTCGCAGGGCTGGTCGAGGCAGGTGCCGTCGGTGGCGAACAACCAGCCGTGGTAGGGGCATCGGATGCCGGTCTGTTCCACCTTGCCGAAGTACAGCGACGTACCTCGATGACAGCAGCGGGGCTCGAGCAGACCCGGGGCGCCCGACGCATCGCGGAACAAGACGAGGTCCTCGCCGAGTGCTCGGATCTCGCGTGGCCTGGTCGTGGCATCGGACGATCGGGCGACGGGGTGCCAGTAGCGTCGCAGCAACTCGCCCGCCGGCGTACCCGCGCCGACCTCGACGAGCTCTGGGTCCCAGGTGCCGGGTCGGCTCCCGTATGCCCGTCCGTCACCTGAGGAGGTCATGATGCCAGTATCCCGGAACGCAGAGGGCCGGCGCACACGGCGCCGGCCCTCTGCGTCATCTCGACGAGACTCGTCGGCTAGAAGCCGATGCTCTCGTCGATGAACTCGTTGGTCATGATGGTGTCGACGCTGACCTCATCGGAGACTTCGAGGCCGGCGTCGCGGATCTGATCGATCACGGTCTGGATGCGGTCGCCTTCCATGTTCCCGACCGTGTCGTCGGGTCCGTTGCCGATGAGGCCGAGCTCCGTCTGCGTCTCGGTCGAGTAGGCGGCCAGGTCGGTGTTGTAGACCCAGAAGTCGGCGTACTGCTCGACGGCATCGACGATGATGTCGTTCGCCCGGGCCGGATCGCCCGCATAGTCGATCACGGACTGCTGGATGATCGGCACGACGAGCTCGAGGCAGGACCGGAGATCTTCGAGATCGGCGGGCCGGATCGCGACGGTCTGGGAGTACACCTGGAACCCGGCGTCGTGGAGCGTCTCGAAGCCAACCGGCTTGCCCCACTCCTCGAACTCGAACTCGTAACTGAACGGCTCGGCCGAAGCGAAGCCCTGCTGGGCGATACCGCCGCCCTCGGAGATGAACCGGGCCGGGCCGCCATCGTAGGACGGGTCGACCTGATCAGCGCTCCAGATGCCCTGAGCCACGAAGACCTCGGCAAACGTGCCACCGGCGAAGACGTTGATCGTCACGCCCTCGGCGCCGAGGTCGGCGATGGACTCGACGTCGGGGTAGGTCTCGGGGTCCCACATGATGATCTGCGGGTTCTGCTCGAGCGGAGCGACGACCGACAGCAGCGGCGCCTCGTCCAGTCGGAGCACCTGGCCGTCAGTTGTTGCGTAGCCGAGGTGGATTGCGTCGTCGGTGTACATGTGCGACGAGACCGGGGCGAAGCCGATGGCGGGACCACCGGTGCGCACCTCGAAATCGACGCCGAGATCCTCGCCGCCGAGGACCATGCTGCCCGAGACGATCTTGTTGCCGGTGTCCACCGTGTAGTCGTCGCCGATCAGCTCGTAGAGCGCACCGTGCTCGGACTCGGGGAACCAGTCGGTCTGAATGACGAGTGGATCGGGGCAGACTCCGGCCAGGACTCCCTCGCCGCCGACGTCGGCGGCGCTGTCGCCGCCGACGTCATCATCGCTGCCGCATGCGGCAGCGACCAGGCCGAGAGCCAAGATGATGGCGAACAGCCGGAACAATCTGGTCTTTGTCATTTCCCCTCCAGGAGAATTGGTCGGACGTACATGTGTGTTGGACGGTTGGGATGGATATCGGTCAGACGCCGGCCGGGTCGTACCACTTCCCGATGGCACGGTTCTGGATCCAGCCGAAGAGCTGGAACACCGTGACACCGAGGACCGACGACATCATGACAGCGGCGAGCAACTGCTCGCCGTCGAGCTGGTTGGCGTAGCGACGCAGGAGCTGGCCGATCCCGATGTCGCCGCGGCCGAAGAAGAAGTCGCCGACGATGGCGCCGATGACCGACAGCCCGGCCGAGATCCGGAGGCCGGCGAAGATGGCCGGAAGGGCCGCGGGGAACATGAGCTTCCGGAGCCTCGTGCCGCGACCGGCGCCATGGAGTGTGAAGAGGTCGTGCATGCCCCGTTCGGCCGACTGGAGGCCGAACAAGGTGTTCACGATGATCGGGAACAACGAGATGATGATGCAGACGACCACCCGTGACCGCTGGCCCGTTCCCCACCAGAAGCTGATGAGCGGCACGATTGCCAGGATCGGGATCGCCTGGAGCGTGACCATGTAGGGGAAGATGGCTCGCTCGAAGAGCTTCGACTGGCTCATCAGGATGGCCAGTGAGAATCCGATCAGTATGGCGATCACCAACCCGGTGAGCGCCACCTTGGTGCTGGACCACAGTCCTTGCAGGATCTCGGAGAAGTTGTCCCAGTCGAGGAAGCCGACCTGGAGAACGGCGTGAGGTGGCTCGAGCAGGAACCGGCGGCTCTCGTCGAGCATGACGTAGGAGATGAGATACCAACCGCCGATGAGGAGGATCCCGAGAACCAGGGGGGGCAGCACATTGGCCGCGAGTGACCTGGTTCGACTCGGACCCTGGATGACATGGGGTGCGTCGTCCAGACCGAAGCTCACTGTGCGCCGGTAGGCCTCGGTGGTCTCGTCGGTGGTCTCGTTGGTGGTCGTCATGAGTGGGAACCTCGCAGCTCGCGGGAGACCTCACCGCTCAGCTTCGCGAAATCGGGGTCGAATCGCAGATCGGGGTGCCGCGGATAGTCGAACGGCACGTCGAACTCGGCGACGATTCGTCCTGGTCGTGCCGACATCACCAGCACCTTCGTGCTCATGAACACCGCCTCACCGATGCTGTGGGTGATGAACAGGCCGGCGAACCCCTCGCGCTGGAAGAGCTGCTGGGTCTCCTCGTTGAGGTGTTCACGGGTGATCTCGTCGACGGCACCGAATGGCTCGTCGAACAAGAAGACCGGCGGGCTGAGCGTGAGCGTGCGCGCCAGTGATGCTCGCATCTTCATGCCGCCGGAGAGCGACTTGGGATAGTGGTCCTCGAATCCGGTCAGGCCGACCAGATCGATGGCATTCTGAGCCAGCGTGCGCCGATCGGCCTTCGAGATGGCGTGCAGCTCGGCGAACAGCTCGACGTTTCCCATCACGGTGCGCCAGTGCAGCAGGGTCGCGTCCTGGAAGACGTAGCCGATGCGCTCCCGGTCGACGCTGACGGTTCCTGCTGTGGGCTCCAGCAGTCCGGACGCGATCTTCAACAGGGTGGACTTGCCGCAGCCCGACGGACCGACCACGGTCACGAACTCGCCTCTGTCGACGGCGAAGCCGATGTCGCGGAGAGCCTCGGTGCCGTCGGGGAACGTCATTCCGATGCCGTCGAAGGACAGCGTTGCCTGTGTCGTGGGCCCTGCGCTCACGTCAGCAACCTCCAGAGCTGTTGAGCGGCGATGCGACACCATAGCTCGCGATCGATTGCCGGTTCACTCGTCGACGCCGCGCCTCGTTCGTGCCCCCTGGATGGGCCGAGACGGCCATCCGGTAGCGTCGCCGCATGGTCATCGAGCTGCTCACCTTCACGGTTTCACCCGTCGATCGGGCCCAGTGGCTCGAGGTCGAGGAACGCACCTGGAGCCGGTTCCTCGAATCGCAGGACGGGTTCGTACGCAAGGAGATGTGGGTCTCCGCCGCCGACGAGTCGCAGGTGCATGCCGTGATCTGGTGGGCGTCGCTCGCGCAGTGGAAGGCCATCGGCCCCGACGCGGTTCGAGCTGTCGACGATCGGATGGGCGAGTGGTTTCGTGAGCCCACGGTGCGGACCTTCGATGTCGTCAGGGAGTGCTGACCGGCTCCGAGGTACATCCCTACCTCTCGACGAGATCGGTCGGTCGACGATTCGGCGGGCATCAGCTCATCCTCCTACAGTCTGGTGATGCGCACGGGAATCTTCCTCTTCGGCGGAGTGGAGATGGACGATGTCGGAGCGGGCCCGCCGGCGCCGACCGAGCGCCGCTTCTCCCAGAAGGAGATGTGGCAGGCAACCGAGCGGATCATCGACATGGGCGTCCTGTCCGACTCGCTCGGCTTCGACTCGTTCTGGCTGACCGAGCACCACTTCCAGTACGAGGGGTACGAAGTCATACCCAACGGCATCCTCATCGGAGCCATCCTCGCCGAGCGGACCGAACGGATCCGTATCGGCATGGCGTTCAACATCGTTCCGCAGTGGCATCCGCTCAAGCTCGCCGAGGACTTCGCCACGCTCCACAACATCTCGGGTGGTCGCGGCATCCTCGGTGTCGGTCGCGGCACCGTGCCCCGTGAGGCCGAGGTGATGGGCTCCAGGGTCGGCAGCTTCGACAATCCCGACCAGGCGGCTGCCGACGACTTCAACCGCAGGCACTTCGACGAGGGCATGCAGGTCATACGCATGGCGCTCGATCAGGAGACCTTCTCGTTCCACGGCGAGGTCTTCGACTTCCCGCCGCCTGGCATTCCCGACCGTGGGGGATTCGTCGACGAGCTCACCCTGGTTCCGCGGCCGCTGTACCCCTACGAGGTCTGGCAGGCCATCACGTCGCCGCCGACGCTGCAGCAGGTGCCCCGGTGGGGCTGGGGCGGTGTGTTCTGGAACAACCATCACTCGTTCGTGAAGACGCGGTGGGAGCAGTTCGCGGAGATCTACGAGGAGGCCCACTCCCGTCCGCTCGCGCGGGGCGAGCATCGCCAGCTCGTGTTGTGCACGTGCGTCGACGACACCCATGAGGCCGCCATCGAGTCGGTCCGCGACGGCCACGACGAGTTCTGGAAGTTCCTCGGCCCATACGGCTGGAGCAAGGGGTACATGGGGCCCGACGGCAAACCCGCCCGTGCCGGACTGATCCCCACGCTCGAGGAGTCCATCGACCAGAAGACCTGGGTCGTCGGCACGGCCGAGGAGGTGGCGGAGACCATCGCCTGGTACGACTCGCTGATCGGCCTGGAGAATCTGCTGTTGTTCCCGGCGATGCCCGGCGACTCCTACGCCGAGGTCGACGAACAGCTCAACCGCATCGCCGAGGACGTGATGCCACTCCTCTGATCGATCGGTCACCGAAGGAGCCGGGCGGGTACGCGAGCAAAGCGAGCCTGGCTCGCCGGGTCCGGGGCCCGAGCGGCCCGTCGCAGCAGGCGACAAGAGCGGACACTGAAAACAGCCGTCGACCTGTCCGCTGAAGTCCCAAGTCCGGTCGGGTGCAGTGGTGTCGCCGACTCGTCCTGGCGACTCCGCAGCGTAGCCTACGCTCGCCGGGATGGATGCGGCGATCGTCTTCGCGGCGCTCGCCGGGCTCTGTTGGGCGGTCAACATCGTCATCGTGCGCTGGGCGCTCGACCGGACCCATGCGCCTGCGCTCGTGGGAGCAACGGTCGGGATCGCGGTCGCTACCGCGGTTGCTGCGGTCGTGGCCCTGGCATCGGGCCAGTCGCCACCGTCGTCCGACGACGCGTGGCGCTTCGCCCTCGTCGGCGCCATCGCGCCCGGAAGCTCCCAGGGGCTGTTCGTCGCCTCGATCCGGTCGATCGGGCCGGCTCGCAGCTCGGTGCTCGTGGGGACGGCGCCGATGTTCTCGGTGATGCTGGCCATCGCCCTTCTCGACGAGAGCTGGCAGGCGCTGATCGTCGCCGGGACACTGCTCACCGTCGCCGGCAGTGCGCTCATCAGCTGGGAGCGGGGTCAGGGCTTCCGCCGGATCGGCGTCGCGCTCGCCGT
>JAOTZB010000032.1 GCA_029861625.1 Acidimicrobiia bacterium | reverse complement strand
CACGACGGGTTGCGAGAGGCTGTCGCACGCCAACCGCTTCGGCGACCTCGGCCGAGACTGCGATCGTCACGATCGGCGCTCGAACGCGCGCAAGGTGCCAGGGAGCTCACGGATCGAGGACAGCGTCGGGTAGACGTCGCTGTCGTGGGCGTCGGCGGCCTCGAGCGCCCATGTGGTGTGGAACGGCACGTGCACCGCACGGGCGCCCAACGCGATGACCGGCAATACATCGGACGCCACCGAGTTGCCGACCATCACGAACGTGACCGGGTCCACCCGGTGCTGTTCGAACAGCCGTCCGTAGGTCGGTTCGTCCTTCTCCGACACGATCTCGACCGCTTCGACGATGTCGGCGAGCCCCGACCGTGCGACCTTCGTCTCCTGATGCAACAGATCGCCCTTGGTGATGATCATCAACCGGTAGCGTTCGGCGAGCTGGTGGACGATCTCGGCCACGCCGTCGAGGAGCTCGACGGGATGGGCCAGCATGTCCTTGCCCCAGGCGAGGATGTTCTCGATCTCGAGTGCCGGCACCCGACCGCGGGTGACCTCGATGGCCGTCTCGACGAGTGAGAGCGTGAATCCCTTGACGCCGTAGCCGAACAGGTCGAGGTTGCGGCGTTCGACGGCCAGGAGCTGGGCGTCGATGTCGACGTCGTCGTCGGCGTAGCGGACGACCAGGTCGTGGAACCGTTCCTGGGTGTCCCGGAACAACGTCTCGTTGTGCCACAACGTGTCGTCGGCATCGAGCCCGACGACAGAGACGGATCGATGGGTCATTCGTCGTGGGCGATCAACGCGGCGTAGCCGGGCTTGATGACCTCGTCGATGATGCGGAGCCGGTCATTGAAGGGCCAGAACGCGCTCTTCATGGCGTTGATCGTGACCCAGCGGAGGTCCATCCAGTCCCAGCCGAACGCCTCACTGCACAGAGCCAGCTCCTTCGACATGAACGTGTCGCTCATCAGCCGGTTGTCGGTGTTCACCGTGACTCGGTAGCGCAGATCGCTGAGCATGCCGATCGGATGGTCGGCCACCGACGCGCTCACGCCCGTGTGGACGTTCGAGCTCGGGCAGAGCTCGAGGGGGATGCGGCGGTCGAGCACGAACTGGGCCAGAGAGCCCAGCTTCGGTTTGGGCCCGCTGGTGTCGATGTCGTCGACGATGCGCACGCCGTGGCCGAGGCGCTCCGTGCCGCAGTACTGGATGGCCTCCCAGATCGACGGTGGGCCATAGGCCTCGCCGGCGTGGATGGTGACGTGGAAGTTCTCCCGGTGGATCAGATGGAAGGCGTCGAGGTGGCGTGTGGGCGGGTTGCCGGCCTCGGCCCCGGCGATGTCGAACCCGACGACGCCCCGATCTCGATGACGGCAGGCGAGCTCGGCGATCTCGAGAGATCGTGCCGCGGTGCGCATGGCGGTGACGAGCGCGCCGATCTCGATGTTGCGGCCGGCGGCGCCCCGCTCGAAGCCCCTGACCACGGCCTCCACCACCTCGTCGAGGGTGAGACCGCCATCGACGTGGAGCTCGGGTGCGAACCGCACCTCCGCATAGACGACACCGTCAGCGGCGAGGTCCTCGGCACATTCGGCCGCAACCCGTTCGAGTGCCTCTGGGGTCTGCATCACCGCGACCGTGTGGGCGAACGTCTCGAGGTACAGCGCCAGGTCGAGCCGGTTCGCGCCCCGCAACATCCAGGCCGCGAGGTCGTCCGCGTCGGTGGTCGGGAGCCCGCCGTAGTCGTGCTCGGCTGCGAGGTCGATGACCGTCGCCGGGCGGAGACCGCCATCGAGATGGTCGTGCAACAAGACCTTGGGTGCGTGTCGGATCTCGTCGATAGTCAGTGCCATGCCACAGGCTACCCACACGCGTTGCGGGGCCAGCGCCGCTCACCGCGCTCTCGTTCACTTCGAGGGGCGGTAGGGCTGTCCTTCGGCTGCTGGTGCGATGGATCGGCCCAACGCTCCGGCGACGACGACGAGCGTCACGGCGAAGGGCAGACTCTGGAAGAACTCGCTGGGGATGCCGAAGCCACTGATCTCGACCTCCAGGAACTGCAGGCGCGATCCCAGTGCTCGGGCGAAGCCGAACAACAGGGCGCCGGCGAAGGCACCCCCAGGTGTCCATTTGCCGAAGATCATGGCAGCCAGCGCGATGAAACCCGCGGCGTTGGTCATGTTGTCCTCGAAACCCGACTGTGACTCCATGGAGAACCAGGCACCCGCCAGGCCGGCGATGAATCCTCCCAGTACGACGGAGCGGTATCTGGTCTTGATGACGTCGATGCCCAACGTCTCGGCGGCGTGGGGATCCTCGCCGCAGGATCGGACTCGGAGCCCCCACGCGGTCCGGAACATCACCAACCAGGTGAGGAATACGACGGCGTACATCATGTAGTGGATGGGCTTGCCGGTGAAGAAGGTGTCACCGAGGATCGGAATCTGCTCCAGGAGCGGGATGCCGAACTCGGACGTCGATATGCCTTTGCTGTTGCCCGAGGGAACGATGACCTCGGATCGCAGGAAGCCCGTGAGGCCCAGAGCGAACAGATTGATGACCACACCGGCCACGATCTGGTTGATCTGATACCGGATCGACAACACTGCGAGGAGCAGCGCCAGGGCTCCGCCGGTGAGCACCGCGACCAGGATCGCAATCCACAGCCAGGTGGTGCTGCTGGCTTCGCCCAACGTGGCGAAGATCATGAAGCCGACGCCGGCAGACCCCAACATCGTGCCTTCGATACCGATGTTGATGATGCCGGATCGCTCCGACCACAGGCCTGTCATCGCCCCCAACGCGATCGGCGTGGCGAGCACCAACGACTCGTCGAAGAGGTTCGTCACGTTCGTGGCGGGAGTGGCGGACAAGCCGAGCGCGACCACCAGGATGAGTGGGATCGTGGCCGCGGCCGCGAGGAGCTGGCCCCGGCCGGCCCAGCGGTCGAATTGCTGAGGGAGGAACGACAGTCCCCCCGCGAGCAGGTAGATGAGCCCGATGATGGTCACCATCGTCGGCGGATCGAAGCTGAAGTCGAGAGCGTCGGGCGGCGGCTCGAAGGCGAAGGTCCTCGTGTCGCCCGTGATGTTGGGTGCCACCAGCGCGATGAGCGCGATGCCCGCCACGCCGAAGACCATCCCGGTTATCTGGCGCCGTCCGAAACGGCGGGCTTCGACCAGGTCGCCGGCGGTGAGATCGATGCTTTGTGCGCTCATTGTCCGGCCCACCCGGTGGTCGACGCCTTGATGTGGGCCTCGGCCTCGCCTCGGACCCTGAAGATGTAGCGGACGATCGCGTCCGCAGCGACGAAGAGCAGCACCATGGATTGGATGATGCGGACGACGTCGATGGAGACATCGGCCTCCTGCTGCATCAGCGGGGCGCCGGACAACAACGAACCCCACAACAATGCTGATGGAATGATGCCGATGGGGTTGGCGCGTGCCAACAGGGCGACCGCGATGCCGTCGAAGCCGATGAGGGCGAACGTGCCGGGCTGGAACAGCTGATTGGTGCCCGACACCTCGGACGCCGCCGCAATGCCTGCGCATGCGCCGGAGATGGCCATCGCGAGGATGATGATGCGATCGACGCTCATGCCGGCGTACCGGGCGGCATGCGGGTTCGTACCCACGGTGATGGTCTCGAAGCCGAACGTGGTCCGCTTCAGCACGAAGGCAATGAGAAAGCAGACGCCGAGCATGACGAACAGACCCCAGTGGAGCGGCGGTTGAGAGTCGATGATCGTGGGTAGCTCCGCGGTGTCGGAGATGGCTTCGGTCCGGGGCACGGACGCTTCGAGATCCCGCAAGATCACCGGGTCGCGGGAGTTCACGATCCAACGGACCAGGAACAGGGCAATGCTGTTCAGCATGATGGTGCTGATCACCTCGTGCGCGCCGGTCTTGGCTCGCAGGATGCCCGGCACCCAGCCCCACATGAAGCCGCCGAAGGCACCGGCGAGCAAGATGATGGGAATGGCGATGATCGCGGGCGTGTCGGTCATCCAGGCCCAGGTGCCCACCCATGCCGCCGTGACACCGCCGACAAGGAGCTGACCCTCGGCGCCAATGTTGAACAGCCCGGCGCGGAATGCAAAGGCGAGGGCGAGCGCCGAGCCCATGAACGGCACGGAGCGGGCGACCGATGCAGCAATGTTGTCCTTGCTCCCGAACATGCCTCGCAGCAGCGCCCAGTACGCCTCGAACGGGTTGACCCCGATGAGGGCGATGAGTATGCCTCCGACGATGAACGACAAGAGGATGGCGTAGAGCGGGACCAGCACCGGCTGGAGCTGGAAAGCCTCCTGCACCTTCAGCCGAAATCCGCTCGGCTCCAGGTCGCGCTGGTCGGTTCCCATGCTCACGATGCGGCCTCTTCGCTCTCGGGGGCTGCGCCGGTGGCCATGAGATAGCCGAGCTCTTCGCGGGTCGCGTCGGCGCCGTCGAAGGTACCGACGAGTCGACCCCGGTACAGCACACCGATTCGGTCGGACAGCGACAGGATCTCGTCGAGCTCGGCCGACACCAGCAGCACACCGACGCCTTTGTCCCTGAGCGCGATGATCGCGTTGTGGATGAACTCGATCGATCCGACATCGAGGCCGCGTGTGGGCTGCGCGACCACGAGGGCCTTCACATCGCCGGTGAGCTCCCGGGCCACGATGACCTTCTGCTGATTGCCGCCGGAGAGATTGTCGACCGCAACGTGGATGCCGGGCGTTCTGACATCGAACTGCGCCACCAGTTCCTCGGCTTCGCTTGCGATGGCCGCCTCGTTCCGTAACCACCGACGGGCGAATGGTGGCTTGAAATAGCGGTTGAGGATCAGATTGTCGGCGATGGAGTACGCGCCGACGACGCCGTGTTTGTTCCGGTCTTCGGGAATGTGTCCCGTGCCCAGCTCGGTGATCTGGCGTGGTGACATCTTGGTGGCATCCTGGCCGAGGATCTCGACCGTGCCCCCGATCTTGGGACGCATCCCCGTGACGGCCTCCACCAGCTCGCGCTGACCGTTACCCTCCACGCCGGCGACACCGAAGATCTCCCCGGCGCGCACCTCGACGCTGAGGCCGTTGACGGTTCGTGCTCCCCGAACGTCCTCGACGCGGAGTCCCGTGATCTTGATGACCGGGTCGCCGGGATGTGCGTCCCCCTTCGCGACCTGAAACACCACCTCGCGACCCACCATGAGGTTTGCCAGTGACTTCTGGGTGGCGGTGGACGGATCGGCGGTGCCGGCGACCTTGCCGTTGCGTAGCACGGTGATGCGATCGGCCACGGCCAGGACCTCGCGGAGCTTGTGGGTGATGAAGATGATCGACTTGCCTTGGTCGACCAGGCTGCGGACGACACCGAAGAACTCGTCGACCTCTCCTGGTGTGAGCACCGCCGTGGGTTCGTCGAGGATGAGGATTTCGGCCTCACGGAACAGTGCCTTGATCACCTCGACACGTTGCTGTTCTCCGACGGAGAGGTCGCCGACCTTGGCGTCGGGGTCGACTGCCAGGCCGTACTTGTCCTCCAGCTCGATGATGCGACGCCTGGCTTCGTTGATGTCGAGGAAGGGGCCGTTCGTGAGCTCGTTGCCCAGGATGACGTTCTCGGCCACGGTGAAGACCGGGATCAACTGGAAGTGCTGGTGGACCATGCCGATGCCGTGGTCGATGGCATCACCGACCCCGGTGAACTGGACCTGCTCGCCTCGAACGCGAATGCTGCCCTTGTCGGGCTGGTAGAGACCGAACACCACATTCATCAGGGTGCTCTTGCCTGCGCCGTTCTCACCGAGGAGACAGTGGATCTCGCCCTCGTGCAGGACCAGGTCGACGTCTTCGTTCGCGATCACGCCGGGGAAGGTCTTGGTCACTCCTCGTACGTCGAGCACCGGTATGCGCTCGTCGTCTCCAGCCATGGATTCCCTCCCGTCGGAACTGACGGCCAGAGGCTAGGACGAATAGCTGTGTTCCGTCGAGACGCGCCCGGACCCGGCGTCGGAGTGCGACGCCGGGTCCGGTTCGATCAGGCTGCGGCGTGGTGACGCCACAGCTGCGAGTTTCTCAGTCGCAGGCGGAGCCCTCACCGACGAAGAGACCGTCGATGCCACAGACGCCCGTGGTGATGCTGCCGTCGGCGAGGCCGACGCGCGCAGCCTCGACCACAGCAGCTACGTCGGCCGAAATGTCGGCGTCGTGGAAGTCTGCGTAGGTGATGAGATCGTTGGCGGCCGTTCCGGCGAGGATTCCTCCAGGGAAGCTGTCTTCGATCGATGCGGCGATCAGACGCAACACCGCGAGGTCGACGCGCTTGACGGCGGAGCTGGCCAGGAACTCCGAACCGGGCGCGGTGCCGCCCGAGAAGGTGGTGAAGTACTCGTCCTGGTCGACACCGATGCCCCAGACGCCAGCCTCGGCCGCAGCCTTGACGCCACCGGAGCCGGTGGGTCCACCAGCGCCGAAGATCACGTCGGCGCCCTCGCCGATGAACTGGTTGGCGTCAGACGCACCCTTGGCGGGGTCGTTGAAGCTCTCGTTGTAGATGGACAGCACCCGGATGTCGGGGTTGACCGACTCCGCTCCGACGGTGTAACCGTTCACGAACTTGACCACTGGGGGCACGTCTTCGCGACCGGCCACGACGCCAACGACACCGCTCTGGCTGAGCGAGGCAGCAAGGGCTCCGGCGATGTAGCCGCTCTCGTCCTCGTTGAAGAGCACGCCCGCCATGTTGTCGGGGTACTCGGGGAGGAACTGGTCGACGCCCACGAAATCGACGTCGGGGTTCGCGATTGCGGCGGCCTCGGTGTCGCTCGTGATCAGGAAGCCGACAGTGACGACAACGTTCGGATCACTTGTGAGCGACGTGGCGATGTTGGCCGCATAGTCGGCTTCGGACACGGTCTCGATGAAGCTGGTGTTGTCGATGCCGAAGCATTCGACTGCAGCCTCGAGGCCTTCGAAGGCGAACTGGTTGAAGGTGCCGTCGTCGACCTTGCCGATGTCGGTGACCAGGTTGGCGGTGAAGCCTTCGGGGGCAGCAAGGTCGCCGTAGGTTGCACACTCATCTTCGAGGGAAACCAGGGCGCTGGCGACTTCAGCTGGTGCTTCCTCTTCGGCTGCTTCCTCCTCCTCGACCATCTCTTCTTCTTCTTCGGCCGGTGCTTCTTCTTCGGCCGGTGCTTCTTCTTCGGCGGGTGCTTCTTCCTCGGCTGGTGCTTCTTCTTCGGCTGGTGCTTCTTCTTCGGCCGCTACGTCGCCGCCGTCGTCGTCGTCGTCGCTGCCGCATGCGGCTGCCACGAGCGCGAAGGCAAGGAGCAGCGCAAAGAACAATCGGAACTTCTTCATCGAACAACCCTCCAGGGCAGGACCGGATCCTGCCTCAATCGTTGATGCGAATGACGCTAGTCGACTCGTCGCGAAAAGAGACACCACTCGGCCGCTCGCAGCGCACCGGTCAGATGACCGACTCGACGGCGTCAGGACGCAGCCAACTGCTCGAGCAGCGCCCCCAGCCGAGCGCCCACGGCCTGGCCTGCGTCGCGGCCGGCTTCCACGACCTCGTCGTGGCTGAGGGCCTCGCCGGTCATCCCCGCCGCGGCGTTCGTGACCAACGACATTCCGAGGACCTCGGCGTCGAGATGCCGGGCCGCGATGGTCTCGAGCACCGTCGACATGCCGACGAGATCGGCTCCCATCGTCCGGAGCATCGAGATCTCGGCGGGCGTCTCGAAGTGCGGACCGGGCAGCCCGGCGTAGACACCCTCGGCGAAGGTCGGGTCGACGCCGCGTGCGATCGCCCGCAGTCGGGGTGAGTAGGCGTCGGTCAGGTCGCGGAACCGGATCGGGTACGACTCGGGGGCGCTGGGGCCGCCGAGTGGTGACGTTGCCGTGAGATTGAGGTGATCGGCGATCAGCACGAGCTGGCCGACGCCGTAGGCCGGATTGATGGCGCCGCACCCGTTCGTGATCATGACGGTGCGACAGCCGGCCAGGATGGCCGTCCGAATGGGATGGACCACGACGCTGGCGGCGTGTCCCTCGTAGAGGTGCACCCGACCCTGCAACAAGAGCACGCGCATCGAGTCGATGTCGATGAGTGTCGCCTTGCCACCGTGGCCGGGGACGCTGGGTGGCGGGAAGCCCGGCAGATCGTCGAAGGCCACCTCGCCCACCGGTTCGCCGAGGCCGACGATGGAGTCGGCCCAGCCCGACCCGAGCACCACGGCCACGTCCGGCGGTGCACCCAGGCGCTCGGTGAGTGTGGTTGCGGCCTGTTCGGCCCTGATGAGGGGGTGGGGTTCGGTCACCGGCTTGCTCCGTTCCGAGGTCGACCCGATACTGCCACTCAAGCGATCGCTTCGACAGCCAACCGTCGTGCCCGCTGGTTGACCTCGGCCGCGGCCCTGGCGACGTCGATGGTGAGGGACTCGCCCCCGGAGACGACCCGCCGACCGTCCACCCACACGTCGGTGACGTGGCGGCCCGACGCCGACCACACGAGATGGGTGACGAGGTCGTCGGCATCGATGGTGGGGACGAAGGCCGGGTCGTCGAGATCGAGCCTGATGATGTCGGCACGCATCCCCGATGCCAGTCGGCCGACATCGGCCAAACCGAGGGCCCGGCCGCCGTTGCTCGTTGCGAGTGCGACTGCGGTCGCCGGGTCGATGGACTGGGCGTCGTGACCGCTGACCCGTGCGAGCAGCGGTGCGATCTTCAGCTCCTCCCAGAGGTCGAGATCGTTGTTCGATGCCGGACCGTCGGTGCCGAGCGCAATGGTCATACCGGCCTCGATCATGTCGACGACTCGGGCGGTGCCCGCGCCGAGCTTCATGTTGCTGATCGGACAGTGGACGACGGCCACCTCGTGGGCCGCGAGCGTGGCGATGTCATCGTCGTCGAGCCACACGCCATGCGCGGCAAGCACTGCGCCGTCGAAGACGCCCGCGTCGGCCAGGAGCGCAACGGTCGAGGCGCCGCCGTGCCGGGCCTCGAGCGCGGCGTTCTCCGCTGCCGTCTCGTTCAGATGGATCTGCAAGACGGTGTCGAGCTCGCGGGCGAGCAGGGCCAGCTCCGCGCATCGGTCGACGCCGAGGAGATAGGCCGAGTGGGGGGCGACGCCGACGGTCACACGCCCATCGGGGTCGTGGTGGCGCTCGTGGGCGTGACGGATCTGCTCGTCTCGGCTGCCGTGGCCGTGCAGGCCGGGCAACACGGCTGGCGTCATCACCAGGCGCGCGCCGCTGGTCGTGGTGGCGTCGACGATCGCATCCTCGAAGAAGTACATCTCGGCGCTCGTGGTCACCCCGGCCGCGAGCATCTCGGCCGAGCCGAGCGCCATGCCCCACCAGGCGTCGTCGTCGGTGAAGAGCGCCTCTCGGGGCCACATCACGTCGTGGAGCCACCGATCGAGCGGCAGCCCGTCACCACTCCCGCGCAACAGGACCATCGGTGTGTGGGCATGCGCGTTGACGAGACCCGGCATCAACAGGCCCCCGATGTTCTCGCTCAGGCGATCGACGGGGTCGGGTGCGTCGGCGGCGGGGCCCACGTAGGTGATGGTGGCCCCGTCGACGTCGACGACGCCGTTGGGGATGACGGACTCTCCTGCGACCCCGGTGAACACGGCGTCGCCGACGAGACGGCGTGTGCTCACAGGTCGGTCCTGCACGATGCGGTCCCGCCGGGCAGGCGGTGGCGATATCGGGCCACCAGGGCGTAGACGGGGATCGCCAGCCACGACAGCGGTGGCACTGAGAGGGCGAGGCCGACCAGGCGCAAGATCCCGCCCATCCGGATCAGGGCCTGGGCGATGGCGGCCGATCCGCGGTGGTGTCGTCCATCGGCGGTGATCCACCATGCGGCGCTGGACACGTCGTGCTCGCTCAGACCGATCTCCGCGATGTCGAGCTGTTGGCCGGCGACGACTCGATCGGCCGGAGGGAGCCGTCGCGAGACCCAGTTCGCCGTGCGTGTGCAGAAGGCACAGTCGCCGTCGTAGACGAGCGTGCCCTCAGTGCTCATCGGTCAGCTGTTGCGGCCCAGGTTCGGCTTGCGGCCGTGGTTGGCCTTCTTGCGCCGAGCGTTCTTCTTCTTCTTCTGCGTACGTTGCGACACGGGAACCTCCGGTTGTGGCCAGAAGGGTAGCGGCGCGCTGCGAGCGTCACTCCGTGGGGTGCGACGCTGCCCAGCTCTGCAGCCGGTCTAGGTCCCACGTGTTCACGATCCGATCGGCTTCGATGCCGGCGGCGGCCGCCTTGTCACACCCGTAGGCCTGCCACTCGAGCTGTCCGGGCGCGTGGGCATCGGTGTTGATGGCGATCGGCACGTCCCAGTCCGCGAGCTCGTCGAGCAGCTCGGCGGGGGGATCGAGGCGTTCGGGACGGCAGTTGATCTCGACCGCCGTTTCGAACCGTGCGCAGGCCGCCCAGACGATCTGGCTGTCGAACCGCGACGGCGGTCGACCGGTGCCGACGATCTTTCGGTTCGTGCAATGACCGAGGATGTCAACGTGGGGATTGGCGACGGCCAGCACCATTCGTCGCGTCATCTCGGGGGCCGAGAGCTTCAGCTTCGAGTGCACCGAGGCGACGACGAGATCGAGGTCGGCGAGCACCTCGTCGGGGAGGTCGAGGGAGCCGTCGACCAAGATGTCGACCTCGACGCCGGTGAGGATCCGGAACGGCGCGAGCTCGGTATTGAGCGCGGCGACCTCGATCAGCTGCTCGGCGAGTCGCTCCTCGGACAGGCCGTGGGCGATGGTGAGGCGAGGGGAGTGGTCGGTGATGACGAGGTAGTCGTGCCCCAGCGCTCGGGCGGTCTCGGCCATCTCGCGCACTGGCGCCCCCCCGTCGGACCACGTCGAGTGGGCGTGACAGTCGCCGCGGAGCGCGGCGAGCAGCGCCGCCCCCGCGCCGACTTCGACTCTCGACCGGGCATCGAGGTCGGCGAGGTAGCTGCTCTGGCGGCCGAGCACGGCGTCGGTGATGACGCTGCCGGTACTGGCGCCGATGCCCGCCAGCTCGGTCAGCGTGTTCGCCTCGGCCCGGGCGGCAACCTCGGTGGGGCCGACCTGTTCGACGACGTCGATCGCCCGCTGGAATGCTCGGATCTTGGTGCTCGGGGCCAGCTCGCGATCGAGGTAGTAGATGGCCCGGCGCAGCGCCTCGGTCGGGGTCATGACGGTCGTGGTCATGAGCCGATGCTACGCGCAACCGGGTTTTCAGCGTTTCTGGTCGTGCTTTCCAGTGTTCTGGTCGCGTCTTGTGACGGTGGGCGTGACGTTCTGCGGCCAGAACGGGTGGGTGGGCCCGCCGATAGCCTCCGGCCAATGGAACGATTCGGGTTCGTCGGACTTCCCAATGCCGGGAAATCGTCGCTGTACAACGCACTCACCGGCGGCGGGGCCCTCGCAGCCCCCTACGCATTCGCGACCACCGATCCCAACGTCGGCGTCTGCAAGGTGCCCGACTCGCGCCTCGACCGACTCGCCGAGCTCAGCCAGTCGAAGAGCGTCGTGCCCGCCAGCGTCCAGTTCTACGACATCGGCGGTCTCGTCGAGGGCGCCAGTCAAGGCGAAGGCCTCGGCAACATGTTCCTCGCCGGCATCCGTGACGTCGATGCCATCGTCTACGTGCTGCGAGCCTTCGCCGATCCCGATGTTCCCGGTCCGACCGATCCGCTCGAACACCTGCGCGTTCTCGAGGTCGAGCTCGCCATCGCCGACCTCGACACGGTCGAGAAGCAGCTCGAGAAGAAGCGGAAAGCGGCTCGGGTCGACAACGACAAGGCGCTGCTGGCCGAGGTGGCTGCGCTCGACGCGGCTGTCGAGGCGCTCGGCAACGGCCAGCCGATCTACCGCAGCGACTTGTCGACCGAGCGGCGTGCGCTCCTCGGGCCCTACTTCTTGTTGACCAACAAACCGGTTCTGGCGATCGTCAACATCGGAGAGGATCAGCTCGACGATGTCGACTCGGTGACTGCACCGGTGCGGGCCGAGCTCGGCGAGCAGGCCGAGGTCTTCGGCGCCTGCATCCAGCTCGAAGCCGAGGCGGCCCAGCTCGATCCGGACGAACGGAGCGAGATGCTCGACGGGCTCGGGCTCGGCGAAGGAGCGGTGCCCCGGTTCATCCGAGCCGCCTACCACGCGCTCGGGCTGCGTACCTTCTTCACCACCGGCGAGAAGGAGAGTCGGGCCTGGACGTTCCGGGCCGGCTCGACTGCGCCCGAGGCGGCCGGGCGCATCCACACCGACTTCGAGCGCGGATTCATCCGCGCCGAGGTGATCCACTGGGACGAACTGCTCGATGTCGGCGGATGGACTGCTGCCAAGGACGTCGGCAAGCTCCGCACCGAGGGCAAGGACTACGAGGTCGTCGACGGCGACGTGGTCGAGATCCGCTTCAACGTCTGACGGTTCACGTCCGGGCGGGACCCGCGAGCGGTCGCGGTTGCGCGGGATTGGTCGGCGGTATGTGAGTAATGTCGCGAAGGTCACGCCAGGGGGATTGCCCATGACCGTCACCGACGACCCGACCACCACGTCTTCGCGGCTGCTCGGCACGCGCCAGCTGCGCAAGGAAGACCCCGCGCTGCTCACCGGCGAGAGCAAGTTCATCGACGACCTGCACCTGCCGGGCGCGCTGTGGATGGCGGCGGTGCGAAGTCACCACGCCCACGCGCGCATCACGGGCATCGACACGGAGGCGGCGGCGACCATGCCCGGCGTCGCCGCGGTCCACACCGGTGCCGACCTAGCCGATCGATGGGCGGGGGGCCTGCCGTGCGCGTGGGCGGTCACCGAGGACATGAAGGCGCCGGTGCACCTCCCGGTGGCCGTCGGCAAGGCCAACTACGTCGGCGACATCGTGGCCATCGTGTTGGCGTCGTCGAGATACGAGGCCGCCGATGCCGCCGAGGCGGTGATCGTCGACTACGAGCCGCTTCCCGCCGTGGTCGGTCTCGAGGATGCCGCGACCGACGCCACGGTCATCCACGACGACCTCGGCACCAACTCGTCGTACACGTGGGAGCTGATCCCCGATCCGGACGCGGTCGCCACCGCGTTCGCCGACGCCGCCCATTCGGTGTCCGAGCGGTATGTCCAGCAGCGGCTCATCCCCGCCGCGATGGAGCCCAGGGGCGTGGCCGCCCTGCCGTCGCCCCACGGCGGCGAGATGATCCTCTACTCGTCGACCCAGATCCCGCACATCCTCAAGATCATGACAGCGGTCACGCTGGGGATTCCCGAGCAGAAGCTCCGCGTGATCGCGCCGTCGGTCGGGGGCGGGTTCGGGTCCAAGCTCGACGTGTACTCCGAGGAGATCATCTGTACGGCCCTCGCCGCCGATATCGGCCGCCCGGTCCGGTGGACCGAGACCCGGAGCGAAGCGGCGGTGTCCACCATCCATGGCCGCGGGCAGATCCAGCACATCGAGCTGGCGGCCGATGCCGACGGGAAGATCACGGCGGTGCGGGTCAAGCTGCTGGCCGACATGGGCGCGTACATGCAGCTGATCACGCCCGGTATCCCGCTGCTCGGGGCCTTCCTGTACCACGGCGTCTACGACGTGCCGGCGTATTCGTTCAGCTGCACCGGGTTGTTCACGAATCTCGTGCCCACCGACGCCTACCGCGGGGCCGGCCGCCCCGAGGCCACCTATGCCATCGAGCGCGCCATCGACTCGCTCGCTCGCGCCGTCGGTGTCACCCCCGAGGAGATCCGCCGTCGCAACTACATCCCGGCCGACAAGTTCCCGTACGAGTCGTGTGCCGGGCTCGTCCTGGACAGCGGCAACTACGAGCCCACCCTCGACAAGTGCATGGAGCTGGTCGACCACGCCGGCTGGCGCGCCGAGCAGCAGCGCCGCCGCGACGAGGGCTCCACCAGACACATCGGCATCGGTTTGTGCACCTACTCCGAGATGTGCGGGCTGGCGCCGAGCCGGGTGCTCGCATCGCTCAACTACGGCGCGGGCGGCTGGGAGTCCGCGACCGTACGGATCCTCCCGACCGCCAAGGTGCAGGTGGTGAGCGGGGCGACCCCGCACGGCCAGGGTCACGAGACCGCGTGGTCGATGATCGTGGCCGACCGGCTCGGCATCGACCCCGACGACGTCGAGGTCCTGCACTCCGACACGGCGATCTCGCCGCTCGGCCTCGACACCTACGGGTCGCGGTCGTTGTCGGTCGGCGGCACCGCCGTACACCTGGCCACCGAGAAGGTCGTCGCCAAGGCGGCCAAGATCGCGGCCCACATGCTCGAGGCCAGCGACGCCGACATCGAACTGGTCGGCGGGAGCTTCCAGGTCAAGGGTTCACCCGGGTCGACGGTCGCGCTCGGCGACGTCGCGTTCGCGGCCTTTACCGCCCACGACCTGCCCGACGATGTCGAGCCCAACCTCGAGGAGCAGGTCACCTGGGACCCGCCGAACTTCACGTTCCCGTTCGGCACCCACGTCGCCATCGTCGAGATCGACGAGGAGACCGGGGGCATCGAGCTCATCGACTATGCCGCGGTCGACGACTGCGGCAACCAGGTGAATCCGATGATCGTCGAGGGCCAGGTCCACGGCGGGATCCTCCAGGGTGCGGCCCAGGCGCTCTGGGAGGACGCTGTGTACGACGACGCCGGCCAGCTCACGTCGGCCACCCTGGCCGACTATCTGGTTCCCTCGGCGGCAGAGGCGCCGAGCTTCCGCCTCGACAGCACCGTCACGCCGAGCCCGACGAATCCGCTCGGGGTGAAGGGCATCGGCGAGGCCGGCACGATCGGGAGCGCGGCGACGGTCATGAACGCGGTCGTCGATGCGCTCGAACCTCTGGGAATCACGAACCTCGAGATGCCGGCGTCGCCCCGCCGGTTGTGGGAGGCCATCCAGGCCGCGAGGTAGTTGCGGCGCACCTCGCGCCCCGACGGTCAGTACGCTCGGGCCATGTCATGGCTGGTCTCCGAGGGTCGCGTGCTCGCCAGTCTCGAGGTCGCAGGAAACGGGCGCAGCCGGCTGCGTGGGCTCCTGGGACGCGACACTTTCGAGGGGGCGCTGCTCATCAGGCCGGCCCGTTCGGTGCACACGCTGGGCATGCGATTCCCGCTCGACGTCGCGTTCTGTTCCAGTGACCTCGACGTCCTCGCGACGCGGCAGGTTCGACCGCACCGACTGCCGCTGCCGCCCCGGGGCACGCGGGTGGTGATCGAGGCCGAGGCCGGCGCGTTCGAACGATGGGGACTCGTGGCCGGTCAACAGCTCGAGGTCAGGTCGTGACCGGGGCCCTGGTTGTGGTGGCGACGCCGATCGGGAACCTGGCCGACCTGTCGCCCCGTGCAGTCACCGAGCTGGCCGCCGCCGACATCGTGGCCTGCGAGGACACGAGACACACCGGTCGACTGCTGGCGCACGCCGGGGTGAAGGCCACCCGTCTGCTGGCCGTCCACGAGCACAACGAGGCGCAGCGGGCCGCCGAGCTGGTCGACGTGATCGCAGCCGGCGGCACGGTCGCGGTCGTCACCGACGCCGGCACGCCCGGCATCAGCGACCCTGGCACGCGCCTCGTGGCTGCTGCTGCGGCGGCCGGACACGATGTCCGCGTGGTGCCCGGTCCGGCGGCCTTCGTCGCCGCCCTGGTGGTCAGTGGCCTGCCAACCGATCGGTTCGTCTTCGAGGGATTCCTCCCCAGGAAGGGGGCCGAACGGGCTCGTGTGCTGAGCGACATCGCCGCTGAGCGTCGCACGATCGTCTTCTACGAATCCCCCCGCCGCGTGGCCGCAACGGTGGCCGAGCTCCGTCGGCATCTCGGCCCCGATCGACGCGTGGCGCTGGCCCGCGAGCTCACCAAGCTGCACGAGGAGGTGTGGCGGGGCACGCTCGGCGAGGCGGTCGACCACGTCGCTGAGTCGACCGCACGAGGTGAGTACGTGGTCGTGCTCGACGGAGCGCCCGAGCCGATGGCTGCGACCGACACCGATATCGTCGAGGCGCTGGCCGATCTTCGCTCCGGCGGCGTCGGCACACGAGACGCCGCCGCGCAGGTTGCCGCGGACCTCGGCGTCTCGAGACGGCGGGCCTACGAGCTGGCGATCCGCGAATGAACGCCTCCGAGCCCTTCGAGGGCGTGTACGACGCCGAGGTGGTCGCAGCCATCGACGCCCTGGTTCTGCCGGCCCACGACCCGGATGTACGCGCCGACTGGTCGGCGGCGGTCATGTTCACGACTGCGTTGATGTCGGGTCTCGCTCAGGCTGTCGGCGAGGAACCCGAACCGATTCCCGTGATCGAACAGGAACCGCTCCGCCCGCGCGATCCCACCGCGGCCGTCGAGGTGATCCTCGTGCCGGACGCGCCGGCGGCGAGCGTCGCGCTCGTGCGCCCGTGGTTGCTCTGAGCGGTCAGAGATCCAGCACGGCGAGCAGGTTCGAGTAGTCGTCGGTCCAGAGCGGACCGTCGGTCGGGACCTCGGCCCACGGGCCAGCCGTGACAGCCGCCACGGCGTGCGCCGGTCCGAGCACCACCCAACGGCTCGCAAGGGCGTATTCGTCTGGGGACGTCGGCGCGTAGAGCTGCTGGGCCGCGGCGATGCCGAGATCGTCCGCGACTCGCCCGAGGACGGGCGCCAGGTCGAA
Source organism: Acidimicrobiia bacterium (assembly GCA_029861625.1). GTDB lineage: Bacteria > Actinomycetota > Acidimicrobiia > Acidimicrobiales > JAHEJN01 > JAOTZB01. Next base: position 2,860 of record JAOTZB010000032.1, on the reverse strand, counting down.
GAACCGATTGGAGATGTGCACGGCCACCAGGCCGTCATCGGCGAGCCGCGAGAAGTACATCTCGATCGCCTCCCTGGTGATCAGATGGGTGGGGATCGCGTCGGAGCTGAAGGCGTCGACCACCAACAAGTCGAGCTCGCCCGGTGCGTCCTCGACACCGCGCCGGCCGTCGCCCTGGAGGATCTCGACCCGGGCGGCACTGTCGGAGAGGAAGGTGAAGAGCTCGGGGTCGCCTGCCACCTCGATGACGATCGGATCGATTTCGAAGAACGTGTAGGTGTCGCCGGGTCGACCGTAGGAGGCGAGCGCGCCGGCCCCGAGGCCGATGATGCCCACGTCGTCGCGATCGTCGAGGGCGTCCATGATCTGGCCGATCGGGCCGGTGGGGGCGTAATAGGCGGTGGCGACGGTCGCGAGCGCCTCGTCGGTGAGCTGGAAGCCGTGGTGAGTCGTGCCCGAGACCAGCGTCGTGCGGTCCCCGGTCTCGATCACCCGGGTCACCCCGAAGAACGAGCGGTCCTGGTGGATCACGTCGGGTTCGGGTACGGCGATGGCGGCCGCGAGACCGAGCCCGACGACGACGGCCACGATCCTCGCTCGCTGGAGCAGCAACCCCGCGATGAGCGCGCCGATGGCCATGACGATCGGCCCGGCCGTGTCGGCCTGGTCGTAGACGAGCACGGCACCGAGAACGCCGAGTGCGATGGCGGCGCCGACCATGAGACCCCGTCGCCCGCCGGTGGTCGTCGTCCCGGGCACGACCACGAGTGCCAGCACGATCGCGATCGGGTACTCGAGGCCGGAGTCGAAGACGACTGGGGCGACCAACGAGGCGAAGATCCCGCCGAGGGCACCCCCCACGGAGACGAGCGTGTAGAACTCGGTGAGCCGTGCCGGCTCCGGGCGGTCGGCGGCCAGCCGGTGGTGGCTCACGAGAGCGGCACAGAAGAACCACACGAGGTGCACGCCCACTACGAAGACCAGCTGCTCGAGCTGGCGCACCATGGTGATGGCTACGAGGGCCGCACCGACCACCACGATCCGCCGGGCGAGATCGGGTGACCTGTCGCCCCGGGGGCCGAACACGATGATGAACGTGACCAGGTACAAGAACAGGGGCAGCACCCACAGCAGAGGGAACGATGCCACGTCGGCGCTCAGGTGCCGCGTGACGCCCAACATCAGCGCCGACGGGACGAATGCCCAGAGGATCCACCGGCCTCGCCGCGCCCACGACGGGGACGCTGGTGACGATGTTTCGCCGGTCGGGGTGGGGAACGCCGGGGCGCGCCGTCGGAAGAGCAGTACCGCGCTGGCCAGCGTGGCCAGGGCGAACATCACGTAGACGGCGGTCCACAGCGTGGCCTGCTGGTCGAGTGTGAGGCTGCGCTCGATGAGGAGGGGATATCCGATCAACGCGGCGGCACTGCCGATGTTTCCGGCTGCATACAGGAAGTACGGGTCGGCGGCGTCGGGGTGGTCGGTCAGCGAGAACCATCGCTGCAACGTCGGGCTGCTCGTGGACAGCACGAAGAAGGGCAGGCCGACCATCACCGTCAGGATCCCGAGCACCCAGAGCACCGGGGTCTGACTGCCCAGCTCCCACTCGCCCGGAACGGCGATCGGCAGAACGGCGAGGGGCACCAGCACGAGCGCGATCTGCGAAAACGGTTGCCGTCGACCCAGGTGCGTGGTCGAGAAGTGGGCGTACACGTAGCCGATCAGCAACGTGACCTGGAAGAACACCATTGCCGTGTTCCACAGGCTCGCGCTGCCGCCGGCGATGGGCAGCAGGAAGCGGGCGACCATCGGCTGCACCAGGAACAGCAGGAAGGAGCCGAGCAGGCTCGCGGCCGTGAAAACCCACCGTGTCGTGCGGTGATACCCGACCCGGACCTGGCTCGACGGGCTCGGCGCCGAGGGGGACCCCGTGGCCGCCGACGGGCCGCGCGGTGCTTCCGGCGGGGCGGCGACCAGCGTCATGGTGTCCTATCGGTCGCCGATGGGTGCGATTGAGCCGGCGGCGGCGGTGGGCCGCGACCCCTGAGCATGGCCCAGATGGGGCCCATCCCCGGGACTGTCACACCCCGTTCCTACTCTTGAAGGCATGGTTCTTCCCCTCCTCGTCGCCATGATCTCCATCGCCGCCGTGGCCGCCGGTGTGGTCGGCGGTCTCCTGTTGTCGCGCCGCCATGCCGACGCCGTGCACCGCCAGGTCGAGGCCGACCGCGATCTCGCCATCGCCGCCGCGGTCGAGTCGGTGCTCGCCGAACGCCGGGCGACGGTCGAGGCCGTCGCGGCCGAGCGCGACACCACCGTCCAGAAGGTCGTCGAGACAGCCATCTCGGTGGCCGATGCCAAGCTCGGCGACCGAGCCGATGCCAGCGCTCGTGAGCTCGACCTGCGCAGCAAGGGTTTCGCCACGCAGGTCGAGGGCATCAACGGCGAGCTGCACCGGCTCGGCCAGCTCGTCGGGTCCTTGCAGCGCGAGCGCGCCCACCAGCACGGTCAGCTGGTCGAGCAGCTCCAGGCTGCCGCCACGACCACCCAGCGGCTCACCGAGACCACCCAGGGTCTCCGCCAGGCGCTGGCCAGTCCCAAGGCACGCGGCCAGTGGGGTGAACGCATGGCGGCCGACGTGTTGCGCTCGGTCGGGCTCGTCGAAGGCGTCAACTACCGCCAGCAGACGGCGATCGACGGCGGGAGCATCCCCGACTTCACCTTCTTGTTGCCCGATGGTCTCGAGCTGAACATGGACGTGAAGTTCCCCATCGACAACTATCTGCGGTTCCTCGACACCCAGGGGACCGCCGAGGCCGACATTGCCCGGACGGCATTCGCACGCGACGTCCGGAACCGC
>JAOTZB010000031.1 GCA_029861625.1 Acidimicrobiia bacterium | reverse complement strand
ACCTCCCCGGTCGTCACAACTAGTGCACATAGCTGCACGATCTTTGAACCACCGATCCGAGATCGAGCCACTGCTCGCACAGAGCCAGAGGCTTGGGCCTGCCGCCACACAGCCGAGCGGCGAGGCGAGCCCGCGACGCCAGCGTCGTCTGACGAGACCCGAGGCCGAAGAGCTGGGCGAGTTGTATACGGCCGGAACGCCGATCGCGGAGCTAGCGAACGGGTTTGGAATCCATCGGACGACCGTCGTTGAACACATCACCCGGCTTGGACTTCCCTTCCAGCCTCGGAAGCCGAAGCTCGCCGGAGCCGACCTGCAGCTTGCTGCCGAGCGATACCGCCGTGGCGACTCAGTGCAGGACATCGCTGCCGCCCACCAGGTCCACCCCCAGACGATGAGACGTGCTCTGAGGCGAACCGTTCACGGTGACCGTTAGCCGCGGCGTCGCCCGCTCCGACATCCAACACACGACTTCCATGACTCAACTCCACCGGCGACGAGGCGAGCCACCTAGCGCATAGAGCCGGCTATGTGGCTGGCTGACCGATGTGACATCGGGCTCTGGTAGGCCCCGGTGTGCGACGGGATGGTGGAAAGAGAGACCTGGAGAGATGATGCATCGTGTCGGTTCGCTCATGCTGGTCGTGATACTCATCGCCGCGGCCTGTGCAGGCGATGTCGAGGACGACAGCGCACCCACGATTGCCATGGCGAGCTCGGAGCTGCAGGCGTGGGAGACCGCCTCCGTAGCGTTCTTCGACCGTTCGCATGAGGCGTACCCCGATCTGGATCGCGTCTTCGCGGAGTATGCAGCCGATGCTGTGTTCTACGACCCGACCTTCGGGGACTACTTCATCGGACCGGAGCAGATCGTCCGAGGTTGGGCCCAAATGCCGGGAGCTTTCCCGGACCTGGACACAGATATCCAGTCGGCTTTCCTCGCGACCGACGGGGCCGCGATCGTCGCCGAGTGGGTCAACCTCTGGCTGGGCGAGAAGCCGCCTGAGCTCCCCTGGCCAGCAGGCCTGGAGGTGTTCCGATTCCGCGGCGACGAGATCGCCGAGAGCGAGATCTGGTACACCATCGAGACCCTCGAGGGACCCATGCACAGCTGCGCCGGCTGTGCAGTCGATCTGCGATCCCTGGCGGATTCGTATGTCGCGAGATGGTCGTCTCGGGATGCGGGCGAGATCGCTGCGCTCTACTCCGAAGACGCGATCGTGCTCGACAGCATGTTCGCCATCGAAGCCGACGGAGCCGTCGAGATTGGAGAGCTGGCTGCCGTCAGGTATGGCTCCGGAGACGCCATCGCGCGAGCCGGCGAGCCATTCGGCATGCTCCTCGATGCGCGTCTGATCGGGGCCGATTCCGGGGCAGCGGCCGGGGACATTGTCGGGGTTGGCGTCCAGTTCAGCTGGAGCGCGGCGAAAGGCGCCCCAACGGTGGATTCGCTGGCTCTGCTGTACTTCGGGAGGGTCAACGACGGGGTGTACGAGGCGCATCCAGCGAACCTCATCGTCGAGGAGTCGGTCTTCCACGACCCGACTTCCCTCATGGCTCTGAATGCTGGGCGCCCATGAGGGCACCGCTCGCGCACCGGCCAGCCGACCCGAGACTTACCGCAGCGATTGTTGCGTTCTCCACAACATCCGTGCGCCAGGTGGGACTCGAACCCACACGTCCTTGCGGACACAGGGTCCTAAACCCTGCGCGTCTCCCAATTCCGCCACTGGCGCGACCCGACCGACGCTATCGGGATCAGATGGTGGCCAGGAGAGCCCGGAAGGCGCGACCACGGTGCGAGATGCCGTGCTTGGCACCGTGCGACATCTCGGCGAAGGTGCGCCCGTCGCCCTCGGTCGGCACGAACACGGGGTCGTAACCGAAACCGCCGTCGCCGCGTCGCTCGGCGAGAATCGTGCCCTCGACCGCCCCCTCGACGACGATCTCGTCGCCGTCGGGCCAACGAAGCACGACCGCCGTACGGAACCGGGCCGTTCGCGATGGAGGGTCGACGTCACCGAGTGCCGCGAGGAGCTTCGCGACGTTGTCCTCGTAGGTCGCATCGGGCGCGGCGTAGCGCGACGAGTGGACGCCGGGGGCACCGCCGAGCGCATCGACCTCGAGTCCCGTGTCGTCGCCGACCGCCGGGAGCCCGGTGGCCGCCGCGATGGCCGCTGCCTTCAGCCGAGCGTTCCCGACGAGGGTGTCGGCATCTTCGACGACCTCGGGAATGTCGGCCGGACGGGGTACGAGCTCGAGCTCGTCGCCCACGATCGACTCGATCTCGGCCAGCTTGTCGGGATTCGCCGTCGCGACGACCACCCGCAAGCGTCCGCTCACGGCCGCGGAGACGGCGGTGTTACCAGCATCGACTTCTGCATGTCGATGATCTGACCGATCCCCAGCGTCGCGAGATCGAGCAGCTCGTCGAGGCTCGTCCGACCGAACGTCAGACCTTCCGCAGTCCCCTGGAGCTCGATGAACTCGCCGGACTCGGTCATCACGACGTTCATGTCGACCTCGGCGTTGGCATCCTCGATGTAGGGAAGGTCGAGGCACGGCGTGCCCTCGACGATTCCCACCGAGATCGCGGCGCACGCCTCGGTGAGCGGGTGCGAAGGGATCGAACCCGCCTGCACCAGCCGGGTGCACGCGTCGTGGAGCGCGACATAGGCCCCGCAGATCGACGCAGTGCGGGTCCCGCCATCGGCTTGGAGCGTGTCGCAGTCGAGCACGACCTGGCGCTCGCCCAGCACCTTCATGTCGCACACGGCCCGCAACGACCGGCCGATCAGACGCTGGATCTCGAGCGTCCGCCCGGACTGCTTCCCCCGGGCCGCTTCACGGTTGGCACGCTCCGGGGTCGAACCCGGCAACATCGAGTACTCGGCCGTCACCCAGCCCTTCCCGGTGCCTCGCATCCAGCGAGGGACGTCCTCCTCGACCGACGCCGTGCACAACACACGTGTCTCACCGAAGCTGACCAGGACCGAGCCCGCAGCCATCTGCGTGAAGTCGCGGTCGAAGCGAACGGGGCGAAGCTCGTCGGTCTGGCGTCCGTCTGGTCTCATCGGTGGTCCCGGTGTGGAAGGTCAGGGCGTGTAGGTCGCACCGACGGAGGCTACGTCGACCGGGCCGCCGAACGTCGCGGCCGCAGTCGCGGCGTGTGCGGCCGGGTCGTCGCCGGGCTGGATGTGGGTCAACACCAACCGCTGGACCCCGGCCCGACGAGCGAGATCGCCGGCCTCGCCGGCGCTCATGTGGAGGACACCCTCGTGGTCGGCGCGATCGAGGAACGTCGACTCGCCGAGCGCCAGATCGATCGGCTCTCCGAATTCGGAGAATGACCAGCCAGGACCCGTGTCGGCGCTGAATGCAAGTGAGCGACCGTCGGCCACCACACGCACCGCGAGCGTCTCGACATAATGATCGGTGCGGGAGAAGGACCAGCGTTGGGTGCCGATCCGTACCTGATCGCCATCGGCGACCTCGTGCGGCTCGAACGGTGCCGGAGACCCGTCGTGGGTTCGGCACATCGTCTCGATCACGGCGAGCGTCGGAGCCGGGGCGTACAGCGGGATGTCGTCGACATCGTGCAGGTAGTGGCGGAGGGCATTGGCGACGACGGGCAGCTCCAACCAGTGGTCGGGATGCTCGTGGGTGATGACGATGGCATCGAGGTCGGCGAGCGGTACTCGGAGCTGGAGGTTCCCGAGGGTGCCGGGTCCGGCGTCGAGCCAGACGTCGGTGGCGTCGTCGGCGACGAAGAAACCCGTGCAGGCACCGCCGGCTGCCGCATAGGTGCCCGAACAGCCGAGAACGGTGACGCTCAGAGCCATCGGTGCGCCGCTGCCTTCGCGAGCTCGGGACCGAGGAGCCGCCGGCCCAGATCCTCGAACCAGGTGATGTCGCCGGAGGAGATGAACTCGTGTCGGGCCGGCATGTCGCCCGGTCGACGCATCGACCCGTGGTCCTCCAGCCGGCGACGGATGTCGAACGCGGTCTCGTCGGCCGACGACACCAGCACCACATCTCGTCCCATCACGTCGCCGATCGTACGGGCAAGGAACGGGTAGTGGGTGCAACCGAGGAGCAGCGCGTCGACGTCGGCCTCACGGATGGGAGCGAGCAACCGTTCCGCGAGAACACGAACCTGTTCGCCGTCCGTCTCGCCCCGTTCGACGAACTCGACGAAACCGGGGCATGCCGCCGCGACGAACCGGACGTCGGAATCGGCGCGTTCGAGAGCGTGCTGATAGGCACCCGAGCCGACCGCGCCGACAGTGCCGATCACCCCCACGCGGCCGGTCGTGGTCACCTCGACGAGCGACCGGACGCCGGCCTCGATGACCCCGACCACCGGGACCGACGTTTCGGCGGCGAGAACCTCGAGTGCAGCAGCCGACGCCGTGTTGCACGCCACTACCACCATCTTCACGTCGTGGCTGTCGACGAGGAACCGCGTGATCTCGCTCGCGTACCGCCGGACGTCGTCGAGCGGTTTCGACCCGTAGGGGTACCGGCCGGTGTCGCCGAAATAGACGACGTGCTCGTCGGGCAACAGGTCGATGACTGCCCGGGCGACGGTGAGACCGCCGAACCCGCTGTCGAACATGCCGATGGGGCGCGGGTCCATCGCCAGAAACTACCGGCCGGGCACGGCGATGGTGGCGATCGTCAGTAGTAGATGAGGTCGCTCGCGCGCTCGGCGACCGTGTCGATGTCGTCGGTCCACGCGCCGGTGGAGAGGTACTTCCACCCGAAGTCGCTGACGATGAACACGATGAGCCCTTCGTCGAGCTTCTCGGCCAGGCGCACGGCTCCGGCGAGGGCAGCACCCGAGGAGATCCCCGCGAAGATCCCCGCCTCGTCGGCGAGGCGCCGGGTGTACTCGATGGACTCGTGGGGACGAACGATGCGCTTGCCGTCGAGCAGCTGATAGCCGCCCCATTTCTCGAACACCGGCGGGATGTAGCCGTCCTCGAGGCTGCGCAGCGCCTCGACCTGTTCACCCGACGGCGGCTCGACCGCATACACCTGCACGTCGGGCTTGTTCTCCTTGAGGTACGTGCCAACGCCCATCAAGGTGCCGCTCGTGCCGAGCCCGGCGACGAAGTGGGTGATGTCGGGGACGTCACGGAGTATCTCGGGTCCGGTCGTCTCGTAGTGCACCGTCGGGTTCGCCTCGTTGCCGTACTGGTACAGGAACGCCCACTCGGGGTGTTCGGATGCGAGCTCCTGGGCGAGCCGGACCGCGCCGTTCGAGCCCTCGCTGGCCGGCGACGGGATGATCTCGGCGCCCCAGACCTCGAGCAGCTGGCGACGTTCGATCGAGACGTTCCCGGGCAGGACGATCTTGATCGGGTAGCCCTTGAGCTTGGCGATCATCGCCAGGGCGATGCCGGTGTTGCCCGACGACGGCTCGATGATGGTCTTGCCCGGCGTGAGCCGGCCGTCGTCCTCGGCCTCTTCGATCATGGCCAACGCGATGCGGTCCTTGACCGAGCCGGCCGGGTTCATGCCCTCGAGCTTGGCGAAAAGACGGACGCCGGGATTCGGGCTCAGCTGGCTCACGTCGACGACGGGTGTGTCGCCGATGAGGTCGAATACCGATGCATACACAGCCATTGCGGGGGATCCTGGGCTCGCGAATTCGTACAGCAGTGACAACAACCGACAATAGTCGACTATTCCGGTAAGAATTCTAGCCTTTTGGATCGTCCGTGCCAATCGCGGATGTCGCGACGACCTCCTCCGTCACCTGACCATCGAGAATCCGGTACGACCGCAGCGATGGCTCGACGTGTTTCAGCGACACGATGATGAAGTGCCAGGTCCCCAGCGGATCGAAGTTCGCAGCATCGCGGATGTCGGTCGGCGACGGGTAGTTCGTGGTGTGGGTGTGCGAGTGCATCACCCCGACCACCAACAGGCCGGCCTCATCGGCGGCCAGCTCGGCCCGGGCGAGCTCGGCACCATCGATCTCGTAGATCCGACTCGACGCCGCGGTGTTCGTGAGCGGGAAGAACCGAACCACCGTCCCGGAGCCGGAATCGCGACCGGTGGTCGCGGCGAAGACACCGCACGCCTCGTTCGGCAGCCCGGCGACAGCGTGGGCGAGCATCTCGTCACGGACCTCGGGAGTGAGCTCCAGCACGAGAGCAGATGGTAGTAGCGGTCGATGCCACGGCTGCACGGATAGCCTCTGTCCCCCATGGCGTCGCACGATCGCTCCTCGAACACACCGGCGAACAGCGCCGGGAACGCGACGGTCGTCGTCGCCACGAACCGTCGCGCTCGCCACGATTTCGACATCATCGACACCTTCGAGGCCGGGCTGGTCCTGCACGGCAGCGAGGTCAAGTCGCTGCGAGAGTCGAAGGTCCAGCTCGCCGAGGCATATGCGAGGGTCCGCGGCGGCGAAGCCTGGCTCCACTCGCTCCACATCGCCCCGTACTCGCACGCCGGCGTGTCGACCAGCCACATTCCCGACCGTCCGAAGAAGCTGTTGTTGCACAGGAGTGAGATCACCAAGCTCGGGGCACGGCTCGACCAGGAACCGCTCACCGTCGTCGCCCTGGCGCTGTACTTCAAGAACGGCCGGGCCAAGGTCGAGCTCGCGCTCGCGCGGCGCAAGCACAAGGGCGACAAGCGCCGCGACATCGCCACACGCGACGCCGACCGCGAGGCTGCCAGGGCCATGAGCAGGGGCAGAGCCGGCCGACCCGATTGAATCCCGCCGCGCGCGACCGGCTGACGTCGGTACGCTGGAGCGACGTACCTTGACAAGGGGCTGATCGGTTTCGACGTTGTGGACCGAGAGGCGAATCATGCGACCGGAGTTGCTCAGACTCCTGAAACGGGGCACCAAAAGACACGGCAGTACTCGTGTCGCTCTCGCTGCCTAACACCTAGGTTGTAGAGAGTCATAGGGACCAGCAATGGCTCCCGGGGCCAGATCACTGCAGCCCGGCAACAGAAGCAGTGGTGGACGGCAGGGAAAGACCGCTGACGGCGAGAAAGACCGCTGACACCAGAGAAAGATCTGGCGGCGTGGCCCTCGTGGCCCACCTGACCCGGCAGGGTGGCGACCGCAAGCCACATACGCGGGAATGGTCGTAGCGTGAACGTCTCTCCCATGGCGGACGGGGGTTCGATTCCCCCCAGCTCCACGTGATCATCCCGAGCGATTCAGCACGAGCCATCGAGCTCGTCGGCATGATCCGCGCCGGCGACGTCGACGCACTCGCCGGAGCGCTCGCTACCGATTCGACCCTCGCCGTCACCAGGGTCGACGACGGCATCGCCGTGCGTTCGACGCTGCACCTCGCGACCGACTGGCCGGGAAGACGGCCAAATGTGTCCACCATGATCTCGATGTTGGTCGACGCCGGATGTGACCCGAACGTCCGGTGCGAGGGGCCGCACCGGGAGACACCGTTGCACTGGGCGGCGAGCAACGACGATGTCGAGGCCATCGACGCGCTCGTCGCCGCCGGCGCCGACATCGAAGCCGACGGCGCAGTGATCGGCGGCCTCACACCGATCGCCGACGCGGCCGCATTCGGGATGTGGGCTGCGGCCCGACGGCTGCTCGACCACGGTGCCGCGGTGAACATCTGGCAGGCGGCCGCACTGGGCATGGTCGACGCGTGCGCGGCCGCCCTTCCGGGGGAGACGCCGGAGTCGATCACCAACGCCTTCTGGTCGGCCTGTCACGGCGGCCAGATCGCCACGGCGCAACTCCTGTTCGACCACGGCGCCGACCCGACGTGGGTCGGCCACGACGGGCTCACCCCGCGGAACGCGGCCGAGCGCGACGGCCACGACGCACTGGTCTCGTGGCTCGACACCGTGCTCAGCGATCGCAGCTCCTGACTCCGCCGTCACGTCGTGGCACCGACATCGACCGGCGTGGAGCCCTCGTCGACCGTCGAGCTACGGTTCGACGATGGCCCTCGCAGCTGACTCCACTCCCGACGCGCTCGATGTACGCCCCGTCGCCGGCTCGATCGGTGCCGAGGTCCGCGACATCCGGATCGACTCGCTCGACCGCACCGTGGCAGCTCGACTGAGCGCACTCCTCGCCGACCATCTGGTGCTGTTCTTTCCCGGTCTGACGCCGACGGTCTCCCAGCTCCGAGATCTCGGCGCGCTGTTCGGGCCGCTCGAGGAACACCAGTACATCGAGAAGGTCGACGCCGACACGCCCGAGGTGTGCGTGCTCGACACATCCCGCACGCCGAAGGCCGACGTGTGGCACACCGACGTGACGTACTCGCCACATCCACCCGTCGCGACGGTCCTCCACATGGCGGAGGGCCCAGAGTGCGGAGGCGACACGATGTGGATGAACACCCAGCTCGTGTTCGAATCGTTGTCCCCGCCCATGCAGGAGATGCTCACCGGGCTCACGTGCATCCACGATTCCGGACGACAGGGCGACGATCAGGCGGAGCACCCCGTCGTGCGCGTCCATCCCGTCACCGGGCACCGCAGCCTGTACGTCAACAAGCAGTGGTCACGACGCATCCCGCAACTGTCTCGCCCCGAGAGTGAGGCCCTCCTGACGTTCTTGTTCCGGTGGCAGGAACAGGTGCGGTACAGCTGCCGCTGGCGGTGGTCAGATGGCGACGTCGCCATCTGGGACAACCGGGCCACGCTGCACGCGATGGTCGCCGATACCGAGGAGCGTCGCGTCCTGCATCGGGTCACCGTCCTCGGCGACGATCCCCAGCCCCCCGAAGGGGCCAGGGAGTGGCCTCGATACCGCAGCGACAAGACCGCATCGAGTGGGTACTACGGCGTCGCAGGCTACGAGTTCTAGCCGTCCGAGCGAGCTGCCGGCTCGGCTCAGACCGGGCTGCCGCCGCAGACCCAGGCCGTGACCGCAAAGCCGTCGAAGCCTGCGCCGTTCAGGTTGATGACGCTGGGGACCGCACTGCCCAGTGCGATGCAGATGTCGCCTGCACCGGCCGCATCGTCGGCCTCGACGAGCGTGCGCACCATGCCGGGCTCACCCGAGCAGGTTCCGTCGGTCGAACCGACGAACACCACGTTGCCGACAACCGATGCCTCGCCACTGAACATCAGATCGAACACCCCGCTGTTGTTGTCGTAGCAGCCGGCGGGAACGCCGCCAGGGTCAGCCTGCACCAGGGTGCAGGTCTCGTCGAACTCGTAGCCGTCCATGCCGGCAACCGCGCCGCCGGGGACACCGTCGCCGTGACCCTCGTGGGCATCGACCGCAGTGGGTGCGATGCTGACGAGCTTGGCAACTCCTTCGCCGTTGACGTGACACAGCTCGACCTTCGTCTTCCCGTCGAGCCCGGAGCTGGCCTTCGGGCCACCGTCGGGGCGCGCCGATGCGGCTGTCGGAACGAGAACCAGTGCCAACAGGGAAATTGCAGTCGCGAAACTCACTCGTCGCATACTCAGCCCTTCGAATCAGGTATTCCAGAAACGTGCTGGAGGCATCGGCTCGCAGACGACCGCGGTCGACCCGGGTGGGCCGCTCGACCCGGCGGGTTGAGCCGGCAGACTCAGGGCTCGAGCCGGCCACCGGCCGAATCAACCCACCTCGGCCTGCTACTCGGCCGTGCGAGCGACCGGTTCAGCCGGCGTCGACGGGCGCGGGGCGACCGGCGCCGTCCGCAGGATCAGCGCCGCGACGACGACCAACAACCCGACGGTCGCGGCAACGCTCCACCAGGCCGCCCGAGCACCCCATGCGTCGTAGGCCGCGGCCGCGAGGAGCGAAGAAACGGCGGCGACCCCCACCTCGGTCGCGCCGACCAGGCTCTGACCGGCGGCCTGGCGATGCTGGGGCAGCGCCTCGGCCATGACCATCGGCACCGCGGGAAACGACAACCCTTCGACGCTCCCTCCCACGGCTGACAACACGATGAGGGCGACGACGCCGGGCACGATCCCGTACGGCACGATCACCACGGTCACAACGGCCAACGACCAGAGGGCAGCCCGACGTGCGCCGATGTTCTGCGCCATTCGGCCGCCGAGCGGCGCCAGCACGGCGATCGGCATGGCCACGAGCGTGAGTGCGAGCGCGACGGTGAAGTTCGAAGCACCGCGATCGGTGAGCTGGAGCACGAACACCGATTCGAATGCGCCGATGAACACGAAATAGGCGGCGGTCAGCATCATCGCGCCGATCACGCCCCGGTTGGCGAGAAGATCTCGCGGCGAGCGCCGTCGATCATCCTTGTCGGCCTGGTCGACCTCGATGGTCCCCAACGTGGAGAACAGGAGGAGGTAGAGGATGGCGAATCCGAAGAAGACGCCGTCGATGCCCGCAATCTGGCTGAAGAGCGCGGCGATCATCGGGCCGACCATGAATCCGCCGATGTCGGCCGCCCCGAACCGACCGAGATTGACGCCGACATTGTCGGGATCGGCCACGATGACGGCCCGCCGAACCGCGATGCCGATCAGTCCGAGACCGGTACCCAACAGCACGCGTCCGACGACGAAGTGCCAGAGCTGATCGCCGAGGCCTGCCGCGGCGAGGCCGAGGATCGACGTCACGAACCCGAGACGGATCATCGCGACCGCATGGCCGCGATCGGCCAGAGGTCCCAGGTACACGAACGTGAAGAATGCGGCTGCGAACCCCGCAGCGACGATGAGCCCGATACCGGTATCGGTGAATCCGAACTCGTCCCGCAGCTGGCCGAGCACCGCGACGACACCGCCCAGTGACGCCGAGGCCAGGGCAACCACGGCGAAGTAGGGAATCAGACTCGGCGAGTCCTCTCGGCGCATGCTCACCTCCAAGCGGCGTCGTGAACGGTAACGGTGCGGCTCCTGTCCCGGGTACGAATTCCGATCAGTCGCCTGCGCCGGGAATCCACCCGGCGTCGCGGCGGTCGAGGAACGCGGCGATTCCCTCGGCGGCCTCGTCGCTACCGAACAGGCTCGCCGAGAGCGCCGACGTCGACTCGAATGCTGCGGCCCGGTCCATCAGCGGGACCCGATTGATGAGGTCCTTGCACGCCGCGAGCGCGTTGGGCCCGCCCCGCACCACGTCGGCGAGCACTGCGTCGATCTCGTCGTCGAGCGAGTCGTCGCTGACTGCCCCGGTGATGAGACCCATCTCGGCGGCGCGATCGGCGGAGAATCGGCCGGCCCGCAGGAACAGCTCGCTCGCATCGACACGACGGAGCTTCGGCAGGCACACAACGCTGATGACGGCCGGTGCGACACCGATGCGGGCCTCGGTGAATCCGAACCGGGCCGACCGGGCCGCGAACGAGATGTCGAACGCAGCGGCCAGACCGACGCCACCGCCCATGCAGTGCCCGTGGATCCGGCCGATCATCGGCTTGGGGGCGTCCATGATCTGGGTGAGGACATCGCTGAGGCCGACGGCGGCCGCTCCGTGTCGACCCTCACGTGCCCCCTTCAGGTCAGCACCCGCGCAGAACGTGTTCCCCTCGTTGGTCACGACGACGGCCCGGACGGCCGGGTCGACCACGGCCGCATCGAGATGCTCGACCAGGCTCTCCACGAGCGAGACGCTCAACGCGTTCTTGTTGTCGGGCTCGTCGAGGGTGACCGTCGCGACACCGCCGGCAATGAACAGCCTGGTGCCGGTCACTGCACGACCTCGGCGTACGGCCCCCGTTCGCGACCCGGCCCCGGCCCGCCCGCGAACGCCTGGGCGATCGACATCCACTCGACGGCCAGGGGGCCGGTTGCCTCGATGGCCGTGTCGTCGACGTGTCGACGTTGCGTGACCACCTGACAGAAGTCGACCGCAGGTCCGGTCACACGATCGCTGCTGTTCTCGGGACCGAAGGTCCAGCGGTCCCCGCCCGGGCCGGCCAGCTCGACCCTGACGTCGCCGGATGCGACCTCGCGCCCTCGCACGATGTAGGAGAAGGCGCGGGTGAGTACCCCCAGATGGCAGATGTGCAACAGCCGATCGGTGGGCTCGACTTCGACGCCGATCGTGTCTGCGATGTCGAGGCCGTGCGCCCACGTCTCCATCAACCGGGCAGTGAGGAAGGACTTCGCGCCCATGGGTGGGCCATACCACGGAAGCCGGGTCGACTCGTCGAGGGACGCCGCGGCCTCCTGCAGCAGATCGCGCCCGGTTCGCCACCACGCCACCACTTCGCCGGCGTCGAGAGAACGGGGTTCGGCGAGCGTCGCGTCCATCGCGGCGACGTCGTCAGAGGTGCTCATCAGGGACGCCACGGTCTGTTCGAACGCCTCGGGGTCGATGATGGCCTGGGTGGCGGCGCGGTCGAAGTAGCCGAGGTGCCCGAGCTGATCGGCGACGTCCCAGCCCTCGGCCGGCGTCGCCATCGCGAACTGGTCGGTGCCCACCGCAGCGACGAGGTCATCGAGTGCCCCGTGTTCGGCCGCGAGGTCGGCGCGGATGTCGGCAAGCGTGGGCACGGGGCTCCCAAGGGTCGGCGTCCACCAGTGCGCCCGACACTAACGCCTGGCCGGCCAGGTCTCCCAAGCCGCCCGACCACTCCGAAACCGTCGGGAAGGCGGTCCGTCACCACCCGCCGAGGTCGAGTCGCTGACGCCTGCTCGCATGTTCTAACGTCCGGCCGATGATCACCCCCGAGAGCATCGCGGCCACCCCGGTGCTCTCGTCGCGAATCGACACGGGAGGCGCCGACTACGCGTCGAACCGGGCGGCGATGATCGCGCTCGTCGACGAGGTAGCGGCCCAACACCAGCAGGCCACGGTTGCCGGCGGCCAGAAGTACATCGACCGGCACAAGTCCCGCGGCTTGTTGCTGGCACGCGAGCGCATCGCGTTGCTCATCGACCAGGACACGCCGTTCCTCGAGCTGTCTCCTCTCGCCGGCTGGGGGACCGACGACCCGCTCGGCGCCGGCACCGTCACCGGCATCGGCATCGTGTGCGGAACCGAGTGCATGATCCTGGCGAGCGATCGGACGGTGCGGGGCGGCAGCGGCAGCCCCAGCACCATCCGCAAGGGTCAGCGTGCCGACGAGATCGCCAGGGTCAATCGGCTCCCGGTCGTCAACCTGGTCGAGTCGGCCGGGGCCGACCTTCCGAAGCAGGCCGAGATCTTCGTGCCCGGTGGTGCCGGCTTCAAACACCTCACCCAGCTGTCGGCTGCCGGCATCCCGACGATCGCGCTCGTGTTCGGGCCCTCCACCGCCGGCGGAGCCTACGTGCCCGGCATGTCCGACTACACCGTGTTCGTCAAGGAACGGGCCATGGCGTATCTCGGCGGTCCTCCCCTCGTGAAGATGGCGATCGATGAGGACACCGACGAGGAGACGCTCGGCGGCGCCGAGATGCACAGCCGGGTGTCGGGCCTCTCGGACTACCTCGCGGTCGACGAGCGCGACGCGCTTCGGATCGGCCGCCAGATCGTCGCCCACCTGAACTGGCGCAAGCACGGACCATTGCCGTCGCGGCCCGCGGACGACCCCATCCACGACCCCGACGAGCTGCTGGGAGTCGCCTCGGCCGACGTACGGATTCCGTTCGATTCCCGCGAGGTGCTCGCACGCACGCTCGACGGCTCACGGTTCGATGAGTTCAAGCCGCTGTACGGAACGCAGCTCGTCTGCGGCTGGGGCTCGCTCTGGGGATACCCGATCGGTGTGCTCGCGAACAACGGCATCCTCTTCGGCGAGGAGGCGCAGAAGGGCGCACAGTTCATCCAGCTGTGCAACCAGCTCGACGTCCCGCTCCTCTTCGTCCAGAACATCACCGGCTTCATGGTCGGCACGCAGTACGAGCGGGCCGGCATCATCAAAGACGGGGCCAAGCTCATCAACGCCGTCTCGAACTCGACCGTCCCGCACCTGACGCTCATGATCGGCGCCAGTTACGGGGCCGGGAACTACGGCATGTCGGGCAAGGCCTACGATCCGCGCTTCATCTTCACGTGGCCCAATCACCGCATTGCCGTGATGGGTCCGAAACAGCTCGCCGGAGTGATGGAGATCATCGGTCGGCGCGCCGCGGAGGGCCGGGGTGAGGACTTTGGCGACGCGCAGATCGCGGGGATACGCGCGCTCGAGGAACAGGTCGAATACGAGTCGACCGCGCTGTTCGCCACAGGACATCTCTGGGACGACGGCATCATCGATCCACGCGACACCCGCACGACGCTCGGCATGGCGTTGTCGATCGTGCACAACAACGAAGTCGCCGGTGCCCCCGGCTTCGGCGTGTTCCGGATGTGACGGCGATGACCATCCGAACCCTGTTGATCGCGAACAGAGGCGAGATCGTCGGCCGCGTCACCCGGACCGCACGAAGACTCGGCATCACGACGGTTGCGGTCTGCAGCGAAGCCGACCGAGACGCCCTCCACACCGCCCAGGCCGACCTCGTCGTCGCGATCGGTGGCGACACACCGGCGACGTCCTATCTCGACATCGACAAGGTCCTCGATGCCGCGGCGAGAACCGGCGCGGACGCGGTTCACCCCGGTTACGGCTTCCTGGCCGAGAACGCAACCTTCGCGAGGCAGGTGATCGAAGCGGGGCTCACCTGGGTCGGTCCGACCCCCGACCAGATCTCGCTGATGGGCGACAAGGTGCGGGCGAAGGACGCGGCCGCACGCGCCGGCGTCCCCCTGCTCCCGAGCACATCGGTCATCGACGACCTCGACACCGCCGGCACATCGGTCGGCTTCCCGCTCCTGGTCAAGGCGGCAGCAGGTGGTGGCGGCCGAGGGATGCGCCTGGTCACCGAGCCGGCCGCGCTCGCCGACGCGGTCAGCGTCTGTGCCCGTGAGGCCACCGCCGCCTTCGGCGACGGCGCCGTCTACCTCGAGCGATTCGTCGAAGGCAGCCGCCACGTCGAGGTGCAGATCGTCGGCGACACCCACGGCACGGTCGTGCACCTCGCCGATCGCGATTGCTCGGTCCAGCGCCGTCATCAGAAGGTCATCGAGGAGGCGCCCGCGACAGGCATCGCGGCGACCACCAGGACGGCCATGTTCGAAGCAGCGGTGGCGCTCGCCCGTTCGATCGACTACGTCGGGGCCGGAACGGTCGAGTTCCTCGTGAAGGGCGAGGCATTCCACTTCCTCGAGATGAACACCCGCCTCCAGGTGGAGCACACCGTCACCGAGGAGGTCTGTGGCGTCGATCTCGTCGAGCTCCAGCTCGACGTGGCCGAGGGTCGTCCCCTGCGTTTCGGTCAGGCCGACGTGACGACGAATGGACATGCCATCGAAGCTCGGCTGTACGCCGAGGACCCGGCCGCGGCATTCACGCCGACCTACGGGCCGATGCACCGTCTGGAGCCGGCCGACCTCACCGCGATCCGATGGGAACCGGGTGTGGCGAGCCCTGGTCTCGTGTCGACCTTCTACGATCCCATGCTCGCCAAGGTCGTCGTTCACCGCAACGACCGGTCGCGCGCACTCGCCTCGCTCGTTCGAGCGCTCCGTACGATGGCCGTGCACGGCCCGATCACGAATCGCGACATGCTCGTCGCGGTGCTGAACCATGCCGACTTCGCAGGTGGCGATGTCGCAACCGACTTCCTCGAGCGACACCCCGACCTGCTCGACGCCGCACCCGGCGACCACACAGCACGAATCCACCTCGTCGCCGCTGTCGCCAGTCACGTGCAGACCAACCGGGGCGACGACCCCCACTGGCGGCTCGCCCCGGCCGGGTGGCGCAACGTCCCGAGCCCGCCCCAGTCGTTGACCTTCCAGGGTGGCCGCGAGCTGACCTACCGGATCGATGGCAGGCGCCTGTCGATCAGCATCGATGACGAGGAGATCGAGGCCGAGGCCTCCGTTGTCGGCGAGATCGTGCAGGTCACGTCCGGTGCCATCCGCACCGAGGTCTCCGTCCGTTCCGCCGCCGGAAGTCTCTGGTGCAACTCCGCGCTCGGCCAGCACGTCTTCTCACCGCAGCCTCGATTCGTAGTCGTCGATTCGGAGCTCGCGGCTGGTGGTCCCACCGCGCCGGTGCCCGGAACCATCGCCGCGGTCACGGTCGCCGTCGGCGACCGCGTCTCACCCGGTCAGGTGCTGGTCGTGATGGAGGCGATGAAGATGGAGCACCACATCGAGGCGCCGGCCGAGGCGGTCGTGGTCGAGGTTCGCGTCAGTCCGGGCGACCAGGTCGACGCGGGAGCAGTGCTGGTGGTGCTCGAGGCATGACCGACGGTCCGATTCGCATCGCGAACTGCAGCGGTTTCTACGGCGACCGGCTCTCGGCCGCAGCCGAGATGGTCGAGGGCGGTCCGATCGACGCCCTCACCGGCGATTGGCTCGCCGAGCTCACCATGTTGATCCTGTCTCGGGTCCGATCGAAGCGTCCCGGCGGCGGCTACGCGCGCAGCTTCGTGACGCAGATGGAACAGACCATGGGCCGCTGCCTCGACGACGGCGTCAAGGTCGTGTCGAACGCCGGCGGTCTCGATCCCGCCGGTTGTGCCGACGCGATCCACGAGGTCGCCGACACACTCGGGCTCTCCCCATCGATCGCGATCGTGACCGGCGACGATCTGCTCCCCCGTCTCGACGAGCTCGTCGCTGCCGGCGTCACGTTCGATCATCTCGACACCGGTGCGCCGCTGGCCGATCGGCGCAGCCAACTGGTCACCGCCAACGCCTATCTCGGCTGCTGGGGCATCGTCGATGCCCTCGACCGCGGGGCCGACATCGTCATCACGGGCCGGGTCACCGATGCCGCGGTGGTGATGGGGCCCGCGGCCTGGCATCACCGGTGGGAGCGCACCGACTGGGACGCGCTCGCCGGCGCGATCACCGCCGGCCACGTCATCGAGTGTGGCGCGCAGGTCACCGGCGGCAACTACGCGTTCTTCACCGAGATCGCCGACATGAGTCATCCCGGCTTCCCGATCGCCGAGATCGCGGCCGACGGTTCGTCGGTCATCACCAAACATCCGGAGACGGGCGGCGAGGTGAACATCGGCACGGTCACTTCCCAGCTGCTGTACGAGATCGGTGGTCCGCGGTACCTCAACCCCGACGCCGTCGCTCGCTTCGACTCGATCCAGCTCGAACAGCTCGGGCCCGATCGGGTCCGCATCGGGCCGATGCGCGGCGAGCCTGCGCCGGCCACGCTCAAGGTCGGCGCCAACCTCGTCGGTGGTTACCGCAACGGCACGACCCTCTGCCTGACCGGACTCGACATCGACGCGAAGGCCGCGCTGATCGAGGAGCAGCTCTGGTCACTGGTGCCCGGCGGGCGCGACTCGATCGCCGAGGTGTCCACCGAGCTCATCCGAACCGACAAGGCCACCGCGTCGCGCAACGAGGAGGCCACGGCGCTGTACCGGATCACCGTCAAGGACCCCGACGAGCACAAGGTGGGTCGCCGGTTCTCGAACGCCTCGGTCCAGATCGCGTTGGCGAGCATTCCGGGCCTGTACGGGCTCGGGCCACCCGGTGGGGCGACACCGTACGGGGTCTTCTGGCCTGCGCTCGTGCCGTCCGAACACGTGCCGCAGACCGTGACCGTCGACGGTGTCACCTCGGTGGTCGACAACACACCGTTCACCGCGTCTTCCGAGCCGACGATCGATCTGCCGAGCCGGGTGGCGCCGCCGACGGGCGCCACGGTCGAGGTGCCGCTCGGTCGGGTGCTCGGCGCGCGATCCGGCGACAAGGGTGGCACGGCGAACCTCGGGGTGTTCGCCCGATCGGCGCCCGCCTACGCCTGGATGGCCGAGTTCTTGACCATGGACCGGCTTCGGGAGCTGCTGCCGCACGAGACCGGCGGCCATGCGATCGAACGCCACGAGCTCGCCAACATGTGGGCGCTGAACTTCCTCATAATCGGGTTGCTCGACGAGGGGGTCGCGGCGAGCACCCGACTCGACGGACAGGCCAAGTCGCTCGGCGAATTCCTCCGGTCGAGGACCGCTCCGGTCCCGGCGGTCCTGCTCTGAAGAGCCGCGCTGGTCGGCGAGCAGAGCGAGCATGACTCGCGGGCTCCGGGGCCCGAGCGGCCCGGCGCAGCAGGCGACAAGGGCGGGCACCGAAAACGGCCGTCGACCTGTCCGCTGAAGTCCTGAGCCGCTACGTCACGGCCGGGAGGTCCAGGTCCACCACCGAGACGGCCCCTCCGACGCGCGGGGGGCGAATCTGGCGGGCGTCCCCCGACGCAGTGCCCACGAGGATCGTGTCGATGATGTCGGTTGTGGCCGGTCGGGCCAGAAGGAAACCCTGCAGGGAGTCGCAGCCGCTCTCGTCGATGATCCGGCGCTGTTCCGGTGTCTCGATGCCCTCGGCCGTCACTGCGGTTCCGAGCCGATGCGCGAGCCCCACGATGCTGTCGACCAGCGCTCGTGTGCGGCGGTCGCCCTCGATGTCACGCACGAAGCTCCGGTCGATCTTGACCACGTCGACATCGAGTGTCCGGAAGATGTCGAGCGATGCGGTTCCAGTCCCGATGTCGTCGATGGCAACTCGAAATCCTGCGGCCCGGAGGGTGCTCAGCTCGCCGGCCGCCGAGTGCGCGTCCGTCACGACAGCCCGTTCGGTGAGCTCGATGCCGAGGTTGCCGGCCCGCTCGGGACCGGTTCGATCCATCAGCCGGTCGACGAGGGTCCCGGCGCCGAGGTTCCTCACCGAGATGTTGACCCAGACGATGAAGCGCTCGGCGATCTCGGAGTGTGCGTCGAGCCATCGGTGCATCTGCGCGGTCGCAGCATCGAGCACCCAGGCATCGAGATCTCGGCTCAGGCCGGCCGCATCCGCGGCGTCGATGAACTGATCGGGCCCGAGCTGGCCCCATTCCGGATGGTCCCAGCGCACCAGTGCCTCGACCCCGATCAGCGAGTTGTCCGACACGTCGACCATCGGTTGGTAGTCGAGGAAGAGCTCGTCGTGGGCGAGCGCCCGCGCCAGCTCGCCCGCGACGCGGCGCTGGCGGCGCTGTTCCATGGCGAGCCGGTCGTCGTAGTAGCGAACGCAACGGCCTCCCGACTTCTTGGCGTCGTACAGCGACGCGTCGGCGAGCGCGAGCACATCGGACGGCTTGGAGCCGGCGTCGCCCGTCGCGACGCCGATGCTCATGCCGAGATGCCGCGACAACGGACCGATGTGCACCGGGAGCGAGAATCGATTCGCTATCGACTTGGCCAGGGCGATGGCACGCTCGGGTTTGGCGAACTCGTCGCGGAGGATGACGGCGAACTCATCGCCACCGGTTCGGCACGCCACAGCCCCGGTCGGCAGGCATGCGAGGATCCGCTCGGCGGCCGCGGTGATGAGCCGGTCACCCGCTTCGTGCCCGAGGGTGTTGTTGATCCAGGAGAAATCGTCGATGTCGATCACGACGCAGGCGATCTCGGCCAATGGTCGGTTGAACTCGGCCGTGAGCCGGTTGCGGTTCCCGAGGCCGGTCAGCGGATCGATGCTCGCCATCGCCGTCAGATTGGAGTCGTACTGGGACCGCTCGATCAACAGCGCGGCAATACGGGCCACCAGCGAGTGCAGCGCCCATTCGTCGTTGGCCGGATTCACCGTCGTCGCCCGGTAGACCTCGAGGAACCCGAGGTTCTCCCCACCCATCGCCGGAAG
>JAOTZB010000275.1 GCA_029861625.1 Acidimicrobiia bacterium | reverse complement strand
CCACAAGCTCGTCACCGTCACGGTCGCCGCGACGTCGACGAGCTTGTGGTTCGGCGGCCACATGCTGTCGGGTGACACGGTCACGTCGACAACCGGTGCCGTCGTCTCGCACACTCCGATGACGACGGGATCGTGGTCCGATGAACGGAACTCGTCGGGGCTGAACAGATCGGGCTGGTTGAAGTCGTTGTAGTCGAGCGCACGGGGCTCGTCGGCATTGACATGCCAGAACGCGGCCCCGGTCACTCGCGGCAACACGCCCGGGCTGGCGAGCCCGTGGTCGAGGTACCCGCTCTGGGAGAAGAAGTTGAACGAGTACGCCCCAGCGGCAAAGCCCGTGCCCACGAACGCCTCGATGAGGTCGGTGTAACCACCGTTCTCGATCGTGACGATCGGGTCCTCCTGCGCATACGAGTTGAGGTCGCCGATGATCAGGTACTGATCGCCACCGGCGCCGGTCGGATCGGTCGCCAGCCAGTCGACCATCGCCTGGGCGGCGAGATCCCTGGTGCCGTTGCAGTTGCCCTGGCCATCGCCGAGATCGGGATCACCGACGTCGTTGCAGTCGGAGCCCTTCGACTTCAGATGGTTCACGGCAACGGTCACGACGTCGTCGGTGCCGTTCTCCTGGAAGGTCTGGGCCACCACTGGCCGGTTCTTGGTGTCGATGAAGTTCGGGTCGACGCTCGAGTCCAGGACGGCGAAGGGCCCGACCGGGGTCACGGACGCCGGCTTGTAGATCACGGCCACCCTGATGGCGTCGGTGCCGACTGCGCCCGTGGCGACGTAGTCGTAGGTCCCCGGCGCAGTTGCATCGTTGAGCCCTGCAACCAGGTCCGCTGTCGGCACGTCACCGGGGCCGTTCTCGATCTCCATCAGACCGACGATGTCGGCGTCGAGCTTGCTGATGGCAGTGACGAGCTTCGCCCGTTGCTGGCCGAGCTCGAATGCGTTGTCGGCGCCGCGGCACCCCTGATTGCCCAGAGGCCCGCAGATGGCCCCGGCATTGTCCAGCGTCGTGAAGTAGTTCAAGACGTTGTACGCCGCCACGGTGATCGAGCCGCCGACAACCGGCGGGTCGAGCCGTGGGTTGGCTCGGGTGAACGTGATCGGCCCGGTGGGCTGGAGCTCGTACACCCCGGCGAAGCTCATGACGGCGTTCAGTCCGGGAAGGGTGTCTCCGGTGCGCAGCGTGTTGCCCGACCCCAGGTAGGGCGGCAGCGGCAACGGGCTCTCGACCCGGCTGCCGTCGTCGAGCTGGATCCGGCTCCGGTTGTTGAGATCCTGCAAGGCGATTGCAGATGCGCCCGGCGCCACGACGTTGGTCGGGTTGTCGAGCGGGCCGCCGACCGACAGATCGACCTCGCCGAACCGGCCCTGGGTGAAGTTGCCGGAGGCGTAGAGCGTCTGGGAGAAGCTGACCGACATTCCCTCGGTCGTCTCGAAGACGTCCACCGACGCAACCGGCAGCGTCACCGCAGCAGCCGACGCCACGCCGGACTGAGCGGTGCAGATCTCGACATCGGAGAGCCCCGACAGCTGCGTGAGCGTGCCGGCCTCCGAGACGTTTCCCTTGGCGCGGACGACATCGCCGACGACGACATCGACACCGAAGCCGTTGTCGGCGATGAACAGGCCCTCCGACGTGGCCGAGTCGGCGTCGGCGTCGGCGTCCTCCTCCTGGATGAAGAACCCGCCGAGCTCGGTGACGGTGTCCTGGTAGTCGCCGACGACCACACCTTCGACGACCTGAGATGTGCCGGCGACGGGGCTCGCGAGACCGGCGCCCTGGACATCGTGGATCGGGGTTTCGGTGTCGTCGCCACAGGTACCGAACGGCGGGCCGGACGCACCGCCGCCGCCTTCGATGACGACGTTTTGGAAGGCGAAGCCCTCGCTGCCGCCATTGGCGACGACGGTGAGGGTGAGGGTGAGCTCGTTGCCGGTGCCCGACAGTGGGGTGGAGATGGTCTGGAGGTCGTTGGACAGCACGGTGCCGTCGGCCACCAGCGGGTCGTTGAGGGTGACGACCAGGCCGCCCTCGAGCGTGTAGGTCTGGCTGATCGTCTGGTCGGTTGCGATGGAGAACGCCGGCGCCGAGGGGCCGCCGTCGATGGAGTATTGGAAGTCGAAGCTGTCGGTCGACTCGAAGTCGCCCATGGCGCCCATGTCGATCGACAGTCCGAGATCGGATGCGCCCGCGATGTTGAACACCCACGTTGCCGTCACCGGCCCCGCGTTGTCGGGATTCTCCGTGTCGACGACGCCGAAGAACTCGTCGGTGTTGCCGTCCTTGATGATGCCGAGGGTGTCGCCGGGGAAGATGGTCAGGCTGTCGTCGAGGACCGCGAAGGGGATCGAGGGCGACACGCCCCGCTGATACTTCTGGAACCCGTCACCCGGCGACGTGAACGGGATGGCCGGGTCGTCGGTGAAGCTCACCAGGTTCTGACTCGCCGACCCCACCAGGTCGAACGCCACCGTCGACGGCGCCGCACCCGCGCTCGCGGCCGTGAGCGCCGCCGGGCCGGTGACGGCCACCAGCGCCGCGATCAGCGCGGCGACGAGCGCTGCTACCAGGGTCTTTCGCATGGACTCCACCATTTCGTTCTCCTGTTCTCGGGCGCTCGAAAGCAGTGCTGTTCGGTTGTGCGCGCGGACCGGACCCGAGGCCGACGCCTCGGGTCCGGTGAGCGCTCAGTTCAGTCGGGTGATCCGGCCCTCGCCGCCTTCTGGGTAGTCGGCAGCGCTGATGACACCGCCGAGATCGGTCTCGATGTAGTCGGCGAGCGCCTGCTGGTAAGTCAGGCCCATCAAGGTGAACGGCGCGTCGTTGAAGGGGTACTGGTCGCCGCCGTTGGCGAGGAAGTTGATCGTTGCGATGGCGACATCGGCGCCGGCGACCACCGCACCACCCGTGACGATCGGCGTGCCGTCGTCGAGGACGATGCTCAGGACCCGCGAGCCCGCCGGGGCGCCCGCGTCGTAGATCATGGAGAACCCGGCGATCTGGGCGAACCGGCCGTCGGTGAACTCGACCCGCGAGACCGCGTTCTCCATGATGTCCTTGAACTGGCTCCGCGGGATGTCGGGAACCACGACGAGGAAGTTGGAGAACGGCACCATGTCGAAGGTGTCGAGCAAGGTGATGGCGCCGGGACCACGGAAGTCGTCGTTGCGGATGCCGCCGCCGTTCTGCAAGGCGACGTCGGGGGAGTCGACACCGAAGCTGGCCGCCCGCTCCTGGCCCTTGACGAGCAGCGAGTCGGCGATGAGGTTGCCCTCGTTGGTCTCGGTGGTGCGGACCTGGCTGCGACGACCGTCGAGCGCGACCTCGGAGGTGCCGACGACCGTCTGGTCGAGGGCGGCGAGGAACTCGCTCACCGGTTCGACGACACGGGCGTTCAGGTTGCCGGACTCCTTCGCGACCGCATCGGGATTGTCGCCGGCCGCGACCCTGATCGGGCCCCCGTTCCAACCGATGACGTTGCCGTCGGCGTCGAAGTCGACCTCGAGCTCACCGAGGTACTTGTAGTTGCCAGCGGTCGTGACGACGGGAACCGTGTCGCCGTCGACGTCGATCGCGAGCTGCGGATATGAGCCGAACGGGACATCTCCAGGCACCAAGAGGTCGCCGGGGTTGGCGAGCACCTCGTCGCCGCCGCCGGCCACCATCACGTCGACACCGTCGAGCACGGCGGCCAGGGCGATGTCCTCACCGATGTTCTGGAGGTGGCTGATGAGCACGATCTTGTCGACGCCGTCGGCGGTGAGGGAGTCGACCTCGGCCTGAACGGCCGGGGCGACATCGTTGACGACGACGTTGCGAGGACTGGAGATGAAGCTGATCTGCTGGGTGAGGGCGCCGATGATGCCGATGCGCTCGCCCTTCACGTTGACGACCGTGCTGGCGCTGATGTCGCCGCTGTCGACGAACGCCTGGAGGCCGGGCTCACCGGTGAAGTCGACGTTCGATGCCAGATACTGCGGCATGTTCGTGTAGCCGGAGAGGAAGTCGGTGAGCACGTCGGGGCCGAAGTCGAAGTCGTGGTTGCCGAACGAGATCGCGTCGTAGTTCAGCGAGTCCAGCGCGATGGTGTCGTAGAACGGGATGCCGTTCTCGACGCCGGCCGTGAACTCGGGGCCGGCCAGGAAATTGTCGCCCGACGAGACGAGGATCGAGCCCCGGTTGTTGCCCTGCTTGGCGTCCACCTCGGCCGCCTTGACGACCTCGGCGAAACGGGCGATACCGCCGAAGTCCTCGAGCCCGCTGCCCGCGTTCAAGAGCTGTGACTCGCCGTCGTTGTTGTGCAGAATCGTCAACGTGAAGTCACCCTCGGATGGGTGCTCGGCGTTGGCCGGAGATGTGGTGGCAAGAGCCGCAGCCACCAGACCGATGATCATCAAGAATGCGAGCCATGCCCGCGTGGGTCGTGAGGTCCGTTGTTCGCCCATGCTGTCCTCCTTGGTCGGGTGAATCCCGTCCGAACCGGAACCTAGTACCTCACGTGCAGTTGTGCCAAGCGGGAGCGAATCGCGCGCTGCGTGGTACCTGAGCGGCCCCGGATGCACGGCTGCAGGTACGAGTCGCGGCCCGGGATGTGGAGGGGCACGGGGGCGCGTATGGTTGG
This sequence comes from Acidimicrobiia bacterium, assembly GCA_029861625.1. GTDB lineage: Bacteria > Actinomycetota > Acidimicrobiia > Acidimicrobiales > JAHEJN01 > JAOTZB01. The sequence continues at coordinate 697 of JAOTZB010000275.1, read as the reverse complement.
GTCCGACCGACTGTTCGGGCCGGCAGGGAGCACCGAGACCGACGTGGGGCAGATGGACGATCGACTCGACGACCTCCCCGAGACCCAGCATCTCAGCGCTGATGTCGTCCTGCTCGAGATGGCCGAGGTCGGCGCCCGCCGGGCCGTCTCGCTCACCACATTGCAGGTCGCGGTCCTCAGCATCATGGCCGGGGCATTCATCGCGGTCGGGGCTCTCTTCAGCACCCTGGTGGCGAGCGGGGTCGAGACGGTCGGCGTCCAGCGACTGCTCGAAGGGTTCGGGTTCTCGGTCGGGTTCTTCCTGGTGATCATGAGCGGCTCGCTCCTGTTCACCGAGGTGAACGTGGAGATGCCCGCGACCCTGCTCGATGGCGACGCTCGCACGCTGGCCTCACGGGTGGCGAAGCTCTGGGTTCTCGCCGCGGTGGGCAACCTCATCGGGGCGTGGCTCGTCGGCCAGGCGGTCGACGCCACGTCCGATTTCGGCCCGGAGTACGACGTGTTGTTGCGCGAGGTCGTCGACGCCAAGATGCGGTTCCGCGAGATCGGGGGCGCGGAGGGCTGGTTACGCGCCGTCTTGTCGGGGATGCTCGGCAACTGGCTGGTCGGGATGGCGGCATTCCTCGCCGTGATGGGACGGACGATCATCGGCAAGTACATCCCGATCTTCTTGTTGGTGACCGCGTTCGTCGCGAGC
>JAOTZB010000274.1 GCA_029861625.1 Acidimicrobiia bacterium | reverse complement strand
GACTCGCGTGGGGGTGCTGGAGGTGAACAGACCGGGGTCAGGGCCGGAGGGCGTGCCGCCGATGTCGTTGCCGGGGTTCCAGTGCAGCGCGGCCGCGTTGTCATGGTCGACGGGGGCGACGCTTGCGGCACTGTCGGTCGGCCGCGCCCTGTATGTGATCGTCACGACGCGATCCTGAACCGCGGTGGAGCCGTCGATGTCCCCGAGGAACCAGCCGAACCGCGTCGCCGCGCCAACGGCTGACGGTCCCAGCGGGGTGATGGGATCGATGTTCGGCGGACAACCGGAGGTGCATGACGCGGTAGCGCTGCCAAAGCCGTCGAAGGTCATGCCCTCCGGCAGGGTGTCGATCACCGTGGCATCGGGAACAGTGAGCCCGGCAGGGATGGTGGTGGTAACGGCGTAGACGACTTCCTGGCCGATCGTGGCCTGGGTCGGACCCACCGCCTTGGAGAGGGTCGGGTCGCCGATCGAGAGCGTGCGCGCGTCGTTATCCGTGTAGCCGGAGAATCCATGGCTCGCGGCCGTCGTTGAGGTGCGCTCGCCTTCGGCGTCGGTCGAGCTCGGCAGTGACGTGCCGACGACGCTTGCCGCGTTCACGAACGAGCTCGTGACGAGGTTCGGGTCGACCTGCACCGTGTAGCTCAGCGCCTGGGAGGCCCCCGGTGCGAGCGAGGCGATCGTCCATGTGATCGTGTCCTCCCCACTCGGCCCGGCTCCGACGTTGACGGTGCCCGTTCCGGCGTTCGTCACCGACATCCCGGGCGGCACGACGTCCTCGACGTCGAGGTCGTGGGCCGTGGATACTCGGGTCGCCGAAGGGTTGGTGACCGTCAGCGTGTATTGGACGGTGTCGAAGGGCGATACGAGGTTGTCGGGGTCATTCTCGGTCTTGGTGATCGACAGGTTCGGTTCGACGACCCGGTTGGTCGTGGTGTTCGAGTTGAGCGTCTGGAGCGCGCTCGCCGCGTCATCGTGGGTCAGCGTGGCGCGATTGCTGAGGAGGGACTCGTCCCCGCCTCCGGGGACGTTGAGGCGGTTGTTGCTGGGGGTGTCCGCGACCTGGGCGCGGAAGACGACCTCGAAGGTGTCGTCTCCGCTGTTGGCCGGGTTTGTGTAGTCGCCCGAGAAAAGGAGCGCCACCGTGTTGGCGCCCTGCATGTTGGCCTCGCTGTCGAGCGCGACGCCGGCAGGAAGGCCTCCCGCGTTCAGGGTCGCGCTGGCCGAGTTGGGCACGTAGCTGAGGCGCGTCGCGTCGAGCGCGTCGGTCAGCGTAGGCGTGCCGTAGATGGTCGTTCCTTGGGGGACGGTGAAAGCGACCGTGTAGGTGATCTCCTCACCGATCGTCGACTGCGAGCCGAGGTTGTTGCCGGCCTCGTCGATCTCCGTGGTCGTGCCCTTCGCCACCGCGAGCGTCCCGGTGAAGACACGAGATGGGTCGTCGGCGGGGGTCGTGTTCGCCGCCGGGGCGCTCGGGTCGATGTTGTTCGCCGGAACGTAGGTGAAGGTGTTCCCCCCGCCCGCGTTCGTCGCAGACTGGTAGCTCACGATGCCGGCGAAGTTGTCGAATTGGGTGTTCGGCGCCACCGACGACGGAATCGTCACGTCGTAGGTAAGTGTGGTGCTCGACGGCGTCGGCGGCGGGACCCCGTTGGTTTCGGCTGCGACGGAGACCCCGTCGCTGGGATCCCACTGGATGTAGTCGTAGCCGTCGGCGATCGGGTCGATCGCGCAGGCGCCGCCATCGGAGATGGCAGTGACCATCGAGCAGTCGAACTGGCTCGGCAAGCGATCCCACGCCTCGACCTCGGTCGCCTGGCGCGACCCGGAGTTGATCAGGTCGATGCGGTAGGTGACGACGTCGCCACCCTGCACCAGGACGCCGTCGGTGTTCGGCGGGTTGCCGGCACCCGGGACGTCGTTGACGTCCATGACGCCTTTGACGAGGTCGAGCTCAGCCTCGCCCCACTCGAAGTCCGCCAGGTCGCGGAGGGGAAACGACTGGCCGCCGGTGTTCAAATACGACATCTTCATCAGGTTCTCGCTGATGTCGTAGCTCGTGCCCTGGTCGGGATCGACGATCGTCGTCTGGAAGGTCGCCTCGAAGACGGCGTTCACGTCCACTGTTCCGAGCGTCCACGTGAGCACGCCGCTGGAGGCGGCGCTCGCATCGAAGACTGTTCCGACGAGGTTGTTAGCCGGGGTGTAGGCCATCGATCCGGGTACGAACTCGCTGGTGGGTGGCAGGAAGTCCTTGACCTCGACGCTTCCCGTATCAAGCGCCGTCTGGAAGTCCACGCGCAGCTTCCAGCAGACGTGGTCTCCGGGCCCGTACTGCTGAGCGGGACCATCGACGTAGGTCGCGCTGGCCACGTCGCAGTTGAAGGCGACGAGGCCCGGCTGGGCGACAGTCTTGTCGAGGCTGGGACCGCCGGCCTGCTGAGAGGCCGACGAGCTGTCGGGGTCGTGGAACGCCGCCCAGTCAGGGTCACCGTAGTTCGGGGCGCTCGGGTCGAGCGGGTCGCCGAGATCGGGCTCGTCGGCGCTGATGTCAGAGCCGTTCTCCTCGCGCACGTAGTCGAGCGCCTGGAGGTCGACGGTGTTGGTCCAGCTGTCCTGGGCGAGCACCGGCGTGTCGTCGTTGCCGTTCTGCTGGTAGAAGGCGCGCGTTCGGGTTCTGAAGTCGATCGTGAGGCTGCTCGATGCCCCGACGCTGTCGAGCTCCGGCACCGTCGAGTCGTCCCAGACAAGAGTCCACGTGCCGTCGGCGTTCTCGGTGACGCTCGTGTACGGGGCCAGGGGCCCACCTGTCGAGATCGTCGGGCCGTCGCCGACGCCACCAAGGCACTCGCCGGTCGGGATGGGCTCGTGATCGACGTTTTCACCGAGCGGGCAAAGGCCGTCGGGCACGGTGTCCTCGAGGCGGCCGTTCCGGTGCACGCGGTACTCCGAGGTCTCGACCAGCAGCGACCAAGCTTCGAGGTCGCCCTGGTTGATCACGGCGTTTCCCACCGACTTGTGCACCGAGATGTCCTCCGCGGTGCGCGTTGCCGTCGTGTCGTCGGTGGTCGGCGCGGTGCCCCCGGCGGTCAGGTTGTACGTGCCGGAGCCCAGCAGGTAATTGGTGAGCAGCTGCTCGTCGGAGGTCTCCGTGCCGCTGTTGTTGTCGAGGTTCGCCGACTGGAGCCCCGTCGTCGCCGGCTCGCTGCCGCCGCTCCAGGTCTCGGTGTTCTCGCGAATCGGCACCGCGGCCACGTACTGGATCTCGTAGATCTGCCCGGGGGTCAGGTTGAGGAGGTTCTGCCACTCCACCCGTGTGTACACGCCCTGATCGACCTGGTTGCCGGGGTCGGAGTCGGCGATGCCGTCAGGGTCGACGGTCTCCGTGTCGACGACGTCGGGCGCCACGCAATTGGTTGTGGCGGGCGGGGGCACCGCGTCGAGCTGGGGCGCGTTGGGGTACTCCTGGCTATCGGCGGCGCCGGTGGTCTGCTCGCTGTCGGCGGTGGTGCCAGTCAGCCCGGTGTCATCGCTGGTCAGATCGCCGGTGTTGTCTGATGCGCCGTAGCGGCCGCCGTGCTCGACCTCGAAGAACGCGGATGACAGCGGCCCACCCGTCACCACAAGCTCGCCCGCAAGTACGCTCGGCAGCGCCTCGAGCGTGGCCTGGATCGTGGCCGCCGTGGCATCGAAGGCGATGTTCGCCGTCGTCTCCGCGCCGGTACCCGGGTCGAAGCTGAGTGTGAACGTCCCTGCCGTTACCGCGGTCGGCGTCACGCGTGTGACGTGGTTGGTGGGAGTTCCGGGATTGGTAGGCGCGTCGGTCGTGTTGTTAACGGCCCCGCACGCGAGAAACTCGAGCCCGGCAGGCAGATAGTCGGTGAAGCTGAACCCGTCGGTCGGATTGACGCTGTTGTTGCGTACCCGCAGGGTGTAGACGGTCTGCTGGTCGTGCAGGCCCCTGAGGATCTCGCCCTCGGTATTGGGTTCCCCTTTCTCGACGATGAAGGCGGCGACCTCAGTGGTGGCCGAGTCGGTGGAGAAGCCGGTGTACGAGTCGGACTGAGGAACGATAGGAAGCCCGGTGCCGGGGTCGAAGTCGGGGACGAAGCGCGGATCGTCGTTGATGTACGCGCCAGCGGAGTTGGAGTACTCACCCCACGCGTTCCCGGGCGCCGGTGCGGCGCCCGGAGTGCCTGCACCGACCTCGTAGTAGGCCGTGTCGTGACGCACCGAGAAGCCGAGCGAATAGGAGGATCCAGGGGAGAGATCAGCGAGATTCGTCCAGATCAGAGTGGTCTCGCCCGGGTTGGGCGCGTCGGTGATCTGGGTGGGCTCAGACGGCGCTGAGCCCGAGACGTAGCTCACCCCGGCGGGGAGCACGTCGCGGAACGAGAGGTTGTACCCGTAAGCCTCACTGCTGGGGTTCGACGCCGTGAGGGTGACGCCGGCGTCCTGGCCGTAGAGAACGCGCGAGGGGCTGCCCTTGTTGAGCGAGATGTTGGGGGTGCCGTCGGCGCTCGCCGGTGAGACGCGTATGCCGACGAGGACGAGCACCGCAATCATCATCGCGATGCCGGCTGCAACAACGGGCTTTCGACGCAAGGCTCCCTCCGAAGCACGGGCTGCGTGGCGATTGAGGCGGGCGAACGGCCAGGGGCACGGCCCCCTCACCGGCTCATCGGCAATTTGGCCAGGTGCCTTGAGGTCATGCCTCAACCACATGGCCGGCGAGGGCGCAGGCTGGGGGCCTCATCAACGCGCATCGGGGGGTCCGCCGGCACTCCGACTGGGGCACCGCTGGGGCACATCGACCGTGCGGCCGAGGGCGTTCGCAGACTGCCGCTTGGCGGCATCAGGCGCCCGTGCCCATCCCGGTGTGCGCGGCCGGCCGGCCGCCGTTCCTCCGGCTCTGCGCGGCTAGGCGAGCGCTCCCGGCCCTGCTACCGTCCCGGCACGGGCCCGAACCAGTTTCGACGGAGCGGGGACGAGTTGTTAAGCGAGCCGCGGACCCGGAGGACCGCGTCAAAAACCGGGAACACACGTAGCTGCGGAGACCAACTCTCCTAAGCTCGCTCTCGTTGCCTAAACAGCAAGTCTGAGAGTCATCGGCCCCTCTTCGAGCCGCGAGGGGGATCGCCGGTGTCAGCTAGCGGTTCTCGCCCAATAGCAGCGCCACTCGGCTAGCGGGTCAAACCACAGGAGAGGCTGGCGAGGGAGCGGGTCGGCCGCAGGTGACGCCCCTCGCGAGATCCCACCAGCGGCTGCGCTCGGAGAAGACGACTCGATAAGCGCTTTCGGACGCCGGGGCAGTGCCGGCCGGGTCCACTGGTCACCTGAAGGGCGGCATCGTGCCGCCCTT
>JAOTZB010000030.1 GCA_029861625.1 Acidimicrobiia bacterium | reverse complement strand
GACGCCGCTCATACCGACGATCACGATGGCATGGTGGTCAGGCGCCGCAGTCACCCGGTCGAGAGTAGCCAACGCCCGAGAGGCTCATGCTCTCATACCGGCTCTTCGCCCGAGAGGCTCATGCTCAGAGACCCGGCACGATCGACTCGTGCAGCGCCAACGCGAAGACCGTCCCGAACGCCAGGCCGGGCCCGAACGGGAAGTGGGTCTTGAGCATCGCCGGTGGCGGGGCGTCGGGGTCGGCGTCGGGGTCGGGAAGCAGGTTCTTGCCGGTCACTCGTCGGAGCGTGGCGAGAAGCATGCCGTTCACCACACCGAGGAGGCTCGCGACAAGCATCGCTGCCGCCAACAACCTGATCAGGCCGGTACCCGACGTCGCGACCCACCCGAGCAGCAGTCCCAGCAACAGCGCGAGCTTCACGTCGCCGAAACCCATCCCCGCCGGCGAGATGATTCGGATGACGCCGAGCAGACCCGAGAATACGGCCGCGCCGATCAGCGCTCGACCCAGATCGTCGAGATCCCCGGGCGCGAGGGAGATGATGACCATCGTGGCCAGCGACGCGGCGAGCGAGGGGAACAGGATCCGGTTGGCGATGCGGTAGCTCCGGACATCGGTGGCCGAGACCGAGACCAGTGCGGTGGTGCCGACCAACAAGGGCAGGAGATGCCAATCGTCGCCGATCGGTGCCGTGACGGCTACGAATGCGGCGATCATTGCCACTGCGAACGGCAGCAGCGGAACCGGCTTCGCATGGATGCCCTCACCGCGGATGAGCGTGAGGTACCCGTTCACCCACGGCAGCGACACGATCGCGACGACGATGGCAACGGGTATGACGACGATGATCAAGAGCCGGCTCCCGTCAATTCCCGGCGGCCGCCGCCGTCATCACCGGAACGGGTGCCTCGTGGTCGGTCCACAGTACGAAGGCCCGTGCGGCCTGATGGACGAGCATGCCGAGACCGTCGACCGCCTGGGCGCCCGCATTCCGTGCGGCCGCGAGCAGCGGCGTCTCCTGTGGTGTGTAGACCAGGTCGACAACGGCGCAGGTCGAGTCGAGGCGGGCCGGATCGAGCGGGAGCTTCGCCTCGCCAGGCGTCCCCGCCATGCCGAGCGGCGTCGCGTTGACGACGAGATCGCCTGGGCCGATGTCGTCGAGGCGCCCGAGCCGGCCCACACCTCCGGCCAGGTCGACGATGCGCTCGGCGTTCGCAGTCGTCCGGTTGACGACGACCACCTCGGCCGCGCCCGCTCTCGACAACGAGTCGACCACCGCTCGGGCCGCGCCCCCCGCGCCGAGGACGACGACCCGACGACCGGCCACCGCGACCTCGGCGGCGGTGAGGGCATCGAGCAGACCCGGCCCATCGGTGCTGTGCCCCACCAGGGCGTCGCCGTCCCACGCCACACAATTGACCGACCCCAGCGCATCGGCCTCGGGGCTGCGGCGATCGACGGCCGTGGCGACCTCACCCTTGAGCGGCATGGTGACCGACAGTCCACCCAGTCCGAAGGTACGCATCGCGTCGACCGCAGCGGCGCCACCACCCGTGGCAACGTCGAATCCGACGTAGACCCAGTCGAGCCCGGTCGCGGCGAAGGCCGCGTTGTGGATGGCCGGCGAGCGGCTGTGCGCGATCGGCGACCCGATGACGGCGGCGACTCGCGTGGCTGCCGATGGTGCTGCAGTCATCCGCAGCCGAGATTGCGTTCGATGCAGACCTGGACTGCCGCCTGGAACTCGGCGTCGGTCGTGGCGAACGTATGTGCACCCTCCACGCCACCCTCGTTGGTCAGGACGTAGAAGAAGATGTCGCCGGCGGCCGGGTTGAGCGCAGCCTCGAGGGACGCGCGGCTCGGTGCGGCGATCGGGGTCGGCGGCAGGCCGACAACCAGACGCGTGTTGTACGGATCTTCGGTATCGAGCTCGCTCTGGAGCAGCGGTTCGCCGGGAGCCTTGTCGAATCCGTAGCGCAGGGTGGCGTCGATGCCGAGCGGCTCGCCCGCCTCCAGCCGGTTGTAGATCACCCGCGCGATCCGGGACCGATCATCGGGGACCTTCGCCTCCTCCTCGATCAGCGACGCCACGATGACCAGCTCGTACGGCGTCAGGCCGAGCTGCTCGGCACCGTTCTCGAGCCCGAGCTCCGCCGCGACGATCTCGAACTGATCGATCATCCGGTTGACGAGGTCGGCCTCGTCGTTCGCCCGGTCCTCGGTGACGTCGTAGGTGTCGGGGAACAACACGCCCTCGACCGACTGGGATCCCGGTTCCAGGATCGTCGACCGGTCCCTGGCGGCCAACAGCGCGGCGTCGAGCTCGGCGGCATCGAATCCGGGCTGCTGATCGAGGAGCGATGCACGGATCTCGCTGAGCCGGAGACCCTCGATGACCTGCACGAATGTCAGGTCGGCCGGCACCGGACCCCCCTCGAGGATCTCCCGTGCCTCCCACGCCGCCATGTTCGTCCTGAAGGTGTACACGCCGGCCTGGAACTCGCCGGCATCCTTCCAGCGCAGGTAATAGCGGAAGACGGCCGAGCTGACCACGACCCCCTCGTCGTCGAGGATGCGGGCGATGTCGTTGGTCGATGCGCCCACCGGTACCTCGATGACGACGATGTCGCCGGGAGGACCCGGCGGATCGAGCTGGCCGTTGATCCATCGGAAGCTCGCCGTCACGAAGACGATGACGATCGCGCTGACCACGACACCGACGATGAGCGCACGACGAAAGAAGCTGGTCCGCCGAGGCAGTGACGTCCAGTCGTCTGGATCCTCCCAGTCGCCGCCGATCGCGTCGTCGACTTCTTCGGGTTCGTACCGACCGGCAGGCGGATAGTCCTCGTAGACGGGCCGCTCGGTCTGGGGTCCGGGGTCGTGGTAGACGGTCACCTCGTCCGATGAGTCGAGGTAGGAGCGCGGATCCTCGAAGATCGGGTCGCCGACGAACTCTCCCGACCCGAGGCCGTCGGGGTACGGGCTCCGCACGGTCGCGATCTCGATGTGGGGATCGCCTGACAGCGCCGCGAGTGTGCCCGGGTCGGCGCCGCTCGTCGCGGCGGTGGATTGCTCTCTCGGCTGGTCGGTCTGCTCGCGGTCGCTCACTCGGTCTCCTCGAGGTCACGCGCCACCGCCCGGCTATCGAGCCAGGCCTGCAACATCACTGCGGCCGCAACCTTGTCGATCACCGCACGTCGCTTGGACCCACGTACGCCGGCGGAACCGAGCGCACGATCGGCCGTGACCGTTGTCAACCGTTCATCGTAGGGCTCGACCGGCACACCGATGGTGGCACGAAGCTTGTCGATCTCGTCGAGCGCCCGCTGGGCGGCGGGACCGATCGTGCCGTCGAGCGACAACGGCAGGCCGACGACCACCAGCTCGGCCTCGTACTCGGTGACGATCTCGCGCAACACCCGGTGCTGGGACTCACGGTCGCCCTCGCGGACCACGACCGTCAGCGGGGACGCAACGGTGGCCGACGAGTCGCTCAGTGCAAGACCGATGCGCTTGGTTCCGAGATCGATGCCGAGGACGCGCACGACGAGCTCAGATGCCGGCGGCCCGGCGGGCCGCATCGAGAGCGTCATCGAGGGCGTCGACATCCTTGCCACCGGCCACCGCCAGTTCGGGATCGCGCCCTCCGCCCCCTTTCACCAGCTTCGAGGCGTCGACGAGCAGATCGCCGGCATCGAGTCCGCTGTCGGGACGGCTCGCGGCCACGAGTGCGACGCCCCCACCCTCGGGCGCACTCCCGAGGACCGCAGCGCGGATGTCGGGACGATCACGAATCGCTACCGCGAGATCGCGGACGTCGTCGCGGCTGATCCCATCGACCCTCGCAACGACCACCCCGTCGACTGCCCCGGAGACGAGCTCGTCGGCCTGACCGACGGCGGCCCGACGTCGCGACGTCTCGAGCTCCTTCCGCAGCGACTTCAGCTCATCGAGGCGGCGCTGGAGACCGCCGACGAGATCGTCGTCGCCGACACCGAGCACCCCGGCGATCTCGTCGAGTCGCGCCTGCTGGGCGCGGAGTCGGAGGAGCGGCCCCATGCCGCTCACTGCCTCGATCCGGCGGATGTTCGAGCCGATCGAACCCTCCGAGACGATGGCGAACGACCCGATGTCGCCGAGCGCGTCGACATGGGTGCCGCCACACAGCTCGAGGGAGTGATCGCCCGCCTGCAGGACCCGCACGGCATCGCCGTACTTGTCGCCGAAGAACGCGATCGCACCCAGCTCGCGGGCGTGGTCCATCGTCGTCTCGAAGTGGTGAGCCGGCGAGTTGCCCATGATCTCGGCGTTCACGAGGTCTTCGACGTCGGCGATCTGGGTGGGCGTGAGGGCCTCGTAGTGGCTGAAGTCGAACCGCAGCCGGTCGGGCTCGACCAGTGAGCCCTGCTGTTTCACGTGATCGCCGAGGATTTGGCGCAGCGCCGAGTGGACGAGGTGCGTGGCGGTGTGATTCCGGCGGATGGCATCGCGGCGTTCGGCGTCGATCGTCGCCGTGACGGTGACGCCGACCGGAGGCACGACCGCGTCGGCCGCGAGGTGGTGGAGGTGCAGTCCCCCGGCGATCGCGGTCGTGTCGACGACGGTGGCGCACCCGCCCTCGAACCGGAGATCACCCGTATCGCCGACCTGGCCGCCGGACTCGGCGTAGAACGGTGTCCGATCGAGCACGACGCCATCGGACGACGCGGCCAGCACCGTGGCTTCGGCCGTAACGGCCTCGCGGCCCACGAAATCGGTCGGACCATGTTGTGCCGTGATCGAGTGGTACTCGGCCAGGTCGCCCGCGTCGACCTCGCCGAACTTCTGGGCGTCCTTGGCCCGCTTGCGCTGGGCGGCCATGTCGGTATCGAAGCCGTCCAGATCGACGCCGATGCCCTGTTCGGAGGCGATCTCCTGGGTGACCTCGACCGGGAACCCGTAGGTGTCGTGCAACAAGAATGCGACGCCACCGGCCAGTTCGTCGCCGCGACCCAGCCGACCGAGCTCGGCGTCGAGCAGGAGCGAGCCGGTGCGCAACGTCTCGCGGAAGCGCTCCTCCTCCTTTTGGACGACGCCGGTGATGAACGCCTGGTTGTCGACCAGATCCGGGTAGTCGGCGCCCATCAGCTCGACCACCTTGTCCACGAGGGACGGCGTCACGACGTCGTCGACGCCGAGGAGATAGGCATGACGGATGGCGCGCCGCATGATCCGGCGGAGGGCGTAGCCCCGCTCCTCGTTGGTCGGGAAGACGCCGTCGCTGATGAGGAATGTCATCGTCCGGGCGTGCTCGGCGAGGATCCGGACCGAGATGTCGGCCCGCTCGTCGGCACCGTAGACGGTGCCGGTGTGCTCGGCTGCGGTCTCGACGAGCGCCGCGATCTCATCGAGCTCGTAGACCGAACCGACTCCCTCCACGACACTGAGCAGGCGTTCGAGCCCGGCGCCGGTATCGATGCTCGGCTTCGGCAGTGGGACCGCACGGTCGGGTGTCTGCTGATCGAACTGCATGAACACGAGATTCCAGATCTCGATGTAGCGATCCTCGTTCGCGGCCGGTCCCCCGTCGATGCCGAACGACGGACCCTTGTCGAAGAAGATCTCCGATGAGGGCCCGCACGGGCCCGTCTCGGCCATTCGCCAGAAGTTGTCCTCGTCGAAGCGTTGGATGCGCTCGACGGGCAGCCCGATGCCGTCGTGCCACAGGTCGTGAGCCTCGTCGTCGCTCGTGTGCACCGTCGCCCAGAGGCGGTCGCCGTCGAGCCCGAGCACCTCGGTCACGAAGTCCCACGCCATCGGGATCGCCTCGGCCTTGAAGTAGTCGCCGAAGCTGAAGTTGCCGAGCATCTCGAAGAAGGTGAGATGCCGCTCGGAGATGCCGATCTCGTCGAGGTCGTTGTGTTTCCCACCGGCCCGAACGCACTTCTGCACCGTGGTGACCCGGGGCCAGGGTGCAACCTCGTCGCCGACGAAATACGGCTTGAACGGCACCATGCCGGCCACCGTGAACAACACGGTCGGGTCGTGGGGCACGAGGCTCGCCGACGGCACGATCGTGTGCCCCCGATCCTCGAAGTATCCGGTGAATGCGCGCCGAAGCTCGTTGGCCTTCATGGTCGGGTCAGCCTACCGGTGGACCGTGACGGCCAGAACGAACGCGAAGTGCCCTCCGGCGTCAGCTGCTGCTGCGATCCTCGACAGCGCGTATCGACCGGCGCTTCGTGTCGGCCGTGATCTCGGCGCGGGCGTCTTCTTGGAACTCGCGCATCGCGTCGCGCCCCTCGCCGACGGCGGCCCTGATCTCCCTGGCCGCCCTCGTCGTGCGAACCTTCGCCCGCTGGACGACCTCGGGCGGGGTGTACTGCTGGACGCGACGCCGGGCGGCGCGACGAGCCCAGATCGAGCTTCCGACACCGAGCCCGAACCAGAGCGCACGGCGCATGTCAGACCGCCTCCCGCCCCGTGTCGTCGCTGTGGCGGCGCAGTCGGCGCGTGGCCCGAGACGTGCCGCGGATCACCGACGCCGTCTTGATCACCGGATCGGCGATGGCTCGATACGTTGCCCGTGACAGCGCGTCGGAACGCGCCGATATATGGTCGACAGTGTCGAGGATGCCGTCGGCCCGCTCGGCCTCCTCGGCCAGGCGCTTGGCCGTCCCTACCAGGTCGTCGGCGGCCGGAACCATACGGTCGCGCACCTCGGCGAGGACGGACTCGATCTCGCGGACGGACCGGCGCAGCGATGCCACCGCGAGCACGGCCACGCCAACCGCGATCAGGCTCACGGCAGCGACGATGACGGCTGCGAGGTCGGCGCCGCTCACTGCGAATCGTCGTTTCGATTCATGCGGTCGGCCACGATCGACTCGAAGCCATGACTTGTCGGTTCGTAGTACACGTGCTCGTCGACCTCGGGAGGGCGGTGCTGTTGGGGAACCCAACCGCGTGGATCGTCGTGAGGATAGTCGTACCCGACGCCGTGACCGAGCTTCTCCGCGCCGCGATAGTGGGCGTCCCGTAGATGGGAGGGGACCTCACCGCCGAGCGTCCGGACATCGGACTGCGCGGCGCTCAGCGCGGTGGTGACACGGTTCGACTTCGGCGCCGTCGCCAGATAGACGACCGCGTGGGCGAGGTTCAGCTGCGCTTCCGGGAGGCCGACGAACTCGACAGCCCTGGCCGCCGCGTCGGCCATCAGCAGGGCGCGCGGGTCGGCCATCCCGACATCCTCGCTCGCGAGGATCACCAGACGCCTCGCGACGAAACGCGCGTCCTCGCCGGCGTCGAGCATGCGTGCCAACCAGTAGAGCCCCGCGTCGGGATCCGATCCCCTGATGCTCTTGATGAAGGCACTGATGATGTCGTAATGCTCGTCGCGTCCGTAGCGCAGCGCGCGTGTCCCGAGCGCAGCCTCGGCGTCGTCGAGCTCGACCACGATGGGCCGGCCGCGATCGGCGGCGAGCGCAACGGACACCTCGAGCGACATGAGCGCGTGTCGCCCGTCGCCGTCTGCCCGGGCGATCAGGTGCGCGAGCGCCTCGGATTGCGCCGATGCGCCCTCCATCTCGAGCCCTCGCCGCAACAGCTCCGAGACATCGTCGTCCTCGAGCGGCTCGAGCCGGAACATGGTCGACCGGGAGAGCAGCGGCGGGTTCACCTCGAAGAACGGGTTCTCCGTCGTGGCCCCGACGAGGATCAACAGGCCCGACTCGACCGACGGCAACAAGGCGTCCTGCTGGGCCTTGTTGAATCGATGGACCTCGTCGAGGAACAGAATCGTCCCCTGGCCGCGCTCGCCGAGCCGCTGCTCGGCCCGGGCGATCTCGGCCCTGACGTCCTTCACCGATGCCGTCACCGCCGAGAGCTGGACGAACGCCTTCTCGGTCGTGCGGGCGAGCAGTTGGGCCACCGATGTCTTCCCCGTGCCCGGCGGGCCCCACAAGATCACCGAGGAGAGCCGATCGTGCTCGATCAGCGCCCGTAGCGGTTTCCCCGGTCCCAGGAGATGACGCTGGCCGACGACCTCGTCGAGAGTCCGCGGGCGCAGGCGTGCTGCAAGCGGCGATTGCCGTTCGAGTCGATCGGCGGCGGAGGCGCTGAAGAGATCGTCGGGCACGGCCCGAGCCTACGACGCCGACCCGACTCCGGGTTCAGATCCCGTAGCACTCCGCGTCGACAGCGGCGCCCATGACGGTGGCCGCCTCGTCGACTCGTGGGGTCGACAAGATTGCCTCGACCTGCTCGAGCTGTTCGGGACCGAGCCTGGCGGCCTGATCGATCACGTCGTGCAGGATGGCGAAGTCGGCACCGATACCGGCCGGAACGACCTCGTCGAGCTCGGCGAACCAACGCGCGAAGGTCTCGAAGTCATCGTCCTCCGGCAAAGACCGCTGCTCGATGTCGGCCAGCAGCGCGCAGAACGCCCGGTACTCGCCCGACGGCTCGAACGGCGGCTGCGGTGGTGGCTCGATCGCATCGGGATCGATGTCGTCGCACTCCGTGTCGGCGGGGCAGAGCTCGGCTGCGGAGCCTTCCTCGATCGTTCTGACGCTCGCGTCGGCCTGGCCGCTGCCGAACAACGGACCGACTCGGGGCCCATCGGAGTCGACCTCGTCGATCTCGTCGACCTCCTCGATCTCGTCCGGTTCGACGGGAGACTCCGGATCATCTGGCGTCTCGACGGTGTCGACCTCGTCGTCGGTCGGGCCGTCGACGACGAGCCGGTCGCCACCAGAGGACCCGCAGCTCGCCCCCAGCACAACGACCACTGCCACTCCCACGACTGCGCTTCGGATCGTCATGCCCCTTCGACGTCCGGTCGACCCCTCCCGGTTCCCGGCTGTCGTCATGTTGCCGGTGGAAGCACTCGGAGCCCCAGCTCCTCGAGGTGGCGGGCGTCGATGGGCGTCGGAGCGTTCGTGAGCGGATCGCTGCCGCTCTGGGTCTTCGGATAAGCAATTACCTCGCGAATGTTCTCCTCCCCCGCCAGCAGCGCGACGAGCCGATCGAGCCCGAAAGCGAAGCCGGCATGCGGCGGCGCGCCGAACCGGAATGCCTCGAGCAGGAAGCCGAACTTGGCGTTCGCCTCCTCGTCGGCGATCCCCAACAGCTCGAAGATCTGGCTCTGCACGTCGCGGCGATGGATCCGGACGCTGCCCGAGCCGAGCTCCCATCCGTTCAGCACGAGGTCGTATGCCTGCGATCGCACCTGGAGGAGCGCGTCGCCTCGCTCGGCAAGCAGTGCCAGATCGTCGGGATGGGGCATCGTGAACGGATGATGGGCCGGGATCGGGTTCCCGGCCTCGTCGAGCGCCTCGAACAGGGGGAAGTCGGTGATCCACAAGAAGTCGAGGCCGCCCTCGTTGACGGGCGGTCGACCCAGCTCGAGCCGCAGGAGTCCGAGCACGTGATTCACGGTGCGGCGCGTGTCCGCGATGATCAACACGAGATCGCCCTCGGCGGCGCCCAGGCGTTCGGGAACCGCAGCCAGCTCGGCGTCGCTCATGAACTTGGTGAGCGCCCCATCGAGCGTGGCGCCCTCCTGCACCCGGAACCAGGCCAGACCCTTGGCTCCCCACCGCTTGCAGCTGTCCGTCAGATCGTCGATGGCATTGCGCCCCAGCTCACGGGCGCCGCCTTCGTAGACGATGCCCTTGACGCAGTCGACCTGGAAGACCTTCGCCTCGGTGGCGTCGAACACATCGGTCAGCTCGGTGAGCTCCATCCCGAATCGCACATCGGGTTTGTCGGATCCGAACCGTTCCTGGGCATCGGCCCAGGTCATCGTGGGTATGTCGCCGATCCGGTTCCCGGTGACCGCCTCGGTGGCGTCGCGCACCGCCTCGCCGATGAACTCGAACACCTCGTCCTGTCCGACGAAGCTGGCCTCGGCGTCGAGCTGCATGAACTCGAACTGGCGGTCGGCGCGGAGGTCCTCGTCTCGGAGGCACCGGGCGATCTGGTAGTAGCGATCGATGCCGCCCACCATGCAGAGCTGCTTGAACAGCTGCGGGCTCTGGGGCAGCGCATAGAAGCTTCCCGGGCTCGACCGGCTCGGCACCACGAAGTCGCGGGCACCCTCGGGTGTCGATGCGACGAGCATCGGCGTCTCGACCTCGACGAAGCCCTGCCGCTCCATGGCGGCCCGTACCGCGGCGTTCACCGTGGCGCGCAGCCGGAGATTGGCCTGCATCCTGGGGCGACGGAGGTCGACGTAGCGGTGCCGGAGACGGATGTTCTCGTCGACATCGACGCGGTCGTGCAACGGGAACGGTGGGGGTTCCGACACCGACAAGACCTCGACCTCGCAGTCACCCACCTCGATCTCGCCGGTGGCCAGAGACTCGTTGACGGTGCCATCGAGACGGTTCCGTACCGTTCCCGTGATGCGGACGACGTACTCGCTGCGGAGATCGTGTTTCTCGTCGACCACGCACTGCACGATGCCGGTGTGGTCTCGCAGGTCGATGAAGGCGAGATGCTCACCGTGTTCACGGCGGCGGTCGACCCACCCGCAGACCGACACGACCCGGCCGGTGTCGGCGGCGCGCAGCAGGCCGCAGTAGTCGGTACGGAGGCTGGTCATCGCACGTCCTGAGCTGTTGAGTGGGGCTGATGGATCATCGGAGCCGGCTCTTGATGTCGGCGAGGAGCTGGGCGCGGGCCATGGCGCGCTGGTCGCCGGATTCGAGGTCCTTCACCTGCACCGTCCCGGCGTCGAGCTCGTCGTCGCCGACGATGACCGCAAGCCGTGCATCGGCACGGTTCGCCGCTTTCAACTGCGCCTTCACCGATCGGTTGTCGTACGAGCGGTCGGCGCGGATACCAGCCGAAGCCAGCTCGTCGACGAGGGCGAGCGCCTCGGCGCCACCCGTGAGGTCGACGACGAAGACGTCGGGTCGCTGGGTCGGACCGTCGAAGACTCCCTCGGCATCGCAGGCGAGAAGGGTCCGATCGACGCCGAGCGCGAAACCGACACCCGGCGTCGCCGGGCCGCCGAGCGCCTCGACCAGGCCGTCGTAGCGGCCACCGCCCCCGATGGCATTCTGGGCCGAGTCGAGCGCGTCGGCGGCCACTTCGAAGGTGGTCCGGAGGTAGTAGTCGAGCCCGCGCACCAGCCGCGGCGAGATCTCGTATGCAATCCCGAGCCGGTCGAGGCCGGCTCGCACGGCCGTGAAGTGTTCGGCTGCGGCGGCGCTGAGATGGTCGATCATGAGAGGGGCGTCGGCGATGACAGCCTCGTCCTGCGGGCGTTTCGAGTCGAGGACGCGCAACGGATTGTGCTCGAGGGTCGTCTGGGACTGGATCGACAGTTCCTCGGCGCGCGACCGCAGGTACGACTCGAGCGCGGCGAAGTACGCCGGCCGGCCCTCGGGGTCGCCGAGCGTGTTGAGCAACAGCGTTACCTGCCGGAGCCCGAGCGACTCGTAGAAACGCCAAGACAGTGCGATCATCTCGACATCGAGCAGGGGATCATCGCTGCCGAGCGCTTCGGCCCCGACCTGGGTGAACTGCCGGTACCGGCCGGCCTGAGGCCGCTCGTACCGGAACTGGGGACCCTCGTAGAACACCTTCCACGGCGTCAGGGGCCGATGTTGGGCGAAGGCCCGGCACACCGACGCCGTGAGCTCGGGGCGGAGTGCGAGCCGGTTCTCGTCGTCGCGGGACACGAGCTCGAACATCTCCTTGGAGACGATCTCGGTGGACGCGCCGACCCGTTCGAACACGCGGAGATCCTCGAACATCGGCGACACGATCTGCCCGTAGCCGAACGCATCGGCCAGCGCCGCGAACCGGGCGATGAGAAGGCGATGACGTCCCGATGCGGGCGGCAGCAGGTCGCGGGTGCCCTTCGGGGCCTGGAACGAAACGGGTTCGGGCACGGCAAGTCAGGCTAGTGGAGGCCCTGCGCCCCGCCTCGTCTCATTCCGCTGCTGATCGGGCCCGCCCGCCCGGCATCACCCGGTGGGCGTCGTAGACCGAGTCGATGCCCTTGATCGCCGACAGCAACGAGTCGAGATGCGACGAGTCGCCCATCTCGACCTCGAAGACCATGCGCGTCACGCGGTCGGAGTCGGTCGCTGCGGTACACGACAAGATGTTTACGCGTTGATCGCTCAGCTTCTCGGTGACCTCGTTCAGCAGCCGCGATCGGTCGATGGCCTTGACCTCGATGGCGGCGACGAAGTCGCTGCCGGCGTGCCCGTGCCACTCCACCTCGATCACACGGTTCGACTGATCGGCAGCCAACGACACCGCATTCGCACAATCGGCTCGGTGCACCGAGACGCCTCGACCCCGCGTGATGAAGCCCATGATCTCGTCGGGTGGAAGCGGGGTACAACAGCGTGACAAGCGCACCATCACGTCGTCGAGGCCCTCGACGTGGACGCCGATGTCGGGCTTGCCCTTCCGCTTCCTGCGACCGGGCCGGTGCGCCGTGCGGGGCAGCTGCTCCTCGGGCTGGCCCTCGTGCAACGCCTTCCATATCCGCGTGGCCAGGCTCTTGGCCGACACGTGACCGTCACCGACCGCGGCGAACAACGAGTCGCGTTCGGTGTAGTTCATCTCGGCGGCCTGCTCGTCGAGCACGCTGGAGCCGAGTACCTGCTGCACCGGGAGCCCCTCGCGGCGCAACGCAGCGGTGACCTCCTCACGACCCGACGAGATGGCGTCGTCCCGCCGTTCGCGGATGTGCCACTGGCGGATCTTCGAGCGGGCTTTTCCGCTGGCGACGAACGCCAGCCAGTCCTGGCTCGGGCCGTGGCCTTCGACCTTCGACGTGAAGATCTCGACGGCGTCGCCCGAGCTGAGCATCGTCTCGAGCGGCACGAGACGGCCGTTCACCCGGGAACCGATGCATGCGTGACCGACCTCGGTGTGAATCGAGTACGCGAAATCGACCGGTGTCGAACCGACCGGCAGCGTCACCACATCGCCCTTCGGCGTGAACACGAAGACCTCGTCTTGTTCGAGGTCGGTCTTCAGCGCGTCCATGAACTGGGCGGGATCCGAGGTTTCGCTCTGCCAGTCGACGATGCGGGCCAGCCAGGCGAGGTCGTCGCCGCTCGACCGTTCCTTGTACTCCCAGTGGGCCGCAACGCCGTGCTCGGACCTGGCGTGCATCTCCTGGGTGCGGATCTGTACCTCGAGCGCCTTGCCCTGGGGACCGATCACCGTGGTGTGAAGCGACTGGTACAGGTTGAACTTGGGCATCGCGATGTAGTCCTTGAACCGGCCCTGCACCGGTTTCCACGACGCGTGGATCGAGCCCAACGCGGCGTAGCAGTCCTTCACCGACGCGACAATGACGCGGAGCCCGACCAGGTCGTAGATGTCGTCGAACTCGCGGCCCTTGACGATCATCTTCTCGTAGATGCTCCAGAGGTGCTTCGGACGACCGGTGACCTCGGCATCGATGCCGAGCTCCATCAGCCGGGCCCGGACACTCTGCACGACCTGCTCGAGGTACAGATCGCGCTCGGGGGCCCGCAGGGAGACCATGTGATCGATCTCGGCGTATCGCTTCGGATGCAGCGATGCGAAGGCGAGGTCCTCGAGCTGGGTCTTGACCTCCTGCATCCCGAGGCGGTGCGCGAGCGGCGCGTAGATGTCCTGGGTCTCCTTGGCGATGCGATGCTGCTTGACCTCGCTCAGCGCGGCGAGGGTTCGCATGTTGTGGAGCCGGTCGGCGAGCTTGATGATGAGCACGCGGAGATCCTTGGCGATGGCCACCATCATCTTGCGCAAGGATGCCGCCTGCTGGGCCTCCTTGGAGTCGAACGCCAGTCGATCGAGCTTCGTCACGCCGTCGACGATCATCGCCACGTCGGCGCCGAACAGTTGCTCGAGCTGGTCGATGCCGAGATGGGTGTCCTCGACGGCATCGTGCAACAGCGCGGCCGCGACCGTTACGTCGTCGAGCCCCAGGTCGGCCACGATGCGAGCCACCGACACCGGATGATGGATGTAGGGTTCGCCGCTCTTGCGGCGCTGACCCTTGTGAGCATCGGCGGCGAGCTCGTGGGCCAGCTCGATCCTGGTCGTGTCGGCGTCGGGATGGCGGAGCCGGTAGACGTCGAGCAGGGTCTCGAGCTCGGCCTGGGCCGGCTCGCTGTGGCGGCGCCACGGGAGCACACGGCTCACGGTGGCCATCAGCAACCCCTCACGGGTACGACACCAGCGCCGTGACGTCGTGGCCGCCGAGGCGGCCACGACCGGCGAGCGACTCGATCTCACACAGAAACCCGAGCCCGGCGATCTCGGCCCCGGCCCTGACGAGCAGCGCGATCGTGGCCGCGGCCGTGCCACCCGTCGCGAGCACGTCGTCGATCACGAGCACACGGGAGCCGGAATCGAACGAGCCGGTGTGGAGCTCGACCGCGTCGGTGCCGTACTCGAGGTCGTAGTGCTCGGTGAGCCGGTCGGACGGCAGCTTGCCGGGCTTGCGCACGGGCACGAACCCGGCGCCCAGCCGGTATGCGACCGGCGCGGCGATGATGAACCCTCTGGCGTCGATGCCCGCCACCATGTCGATGCCCAGACCCGAGAAGTGATCGGCCAACGCGTCGATGGTGAACCGGAAGCAGTCGACACGAGCGAGCAGAGGCGTGATGTCCTTGAAGGTGACGCCGGGCTCGGGGAAATCGGGCACATCGCGGATGACATCGCGCAAGAAACAGGTGTCGGCGGTCATGTTCGACTCGGCGTTCGGTCCTGCATGACCCAACGATAGTGCCCGGGCGCACCATCGACGGACCCGGAGCCGCGCAATCCCCGCCGTGTCAGTTCCGTCGCTTCTGCTTCCGAGGGCGAGGGGGGATGACGGTCGAGGGCGGACGCTTCGGCGCACTCGGGCCGGTACCACCACGCTGCCGCCGCGGCGTGGCGCCACCAGCGGCAAGAGTCGCGAGCTCGGCCTGGCCCGACGTGCCGGCCGACTCGATGAGCGCGGCGTACTCGGGCTCCCTGTTCTTGAGCATGACGACGATCGGGCCGGCGACGAACATCGACGAGTAGGTTCCGGCCAACAGACCGACGAGCAAGGCGATGCCGAACTCGCGCAGGGTCACGGCGCCGAAACCGAAGGAGCCGACGAGCAACACCATGAGCACCGGTAGAACCGACGTCACCGTGGTGTTGAGGGATCGCATGAACACCTGGTTCAACGAGAGGCTCATGATGTCCTGATAGGCGACCCGTCCGGCGAGGCTCGGCCGCGACTCGTTCTCGCGAACGCGGTCGAAAACGACCATCGTGTCGTACAGGGAGTAGCCGAGGATGGTCATGAACGCGATGACGGTTGCCGACGTGACCTCGAACTGGAACAGCGCGTAGACGCCGACGGTGACGAGGATGTCATGAGCGAGAGCGACGAGCCCACCGACCGCCATGCGCCACTCGAGCCGCATCGAGATGTACGCCGCGATGACGATGAGGAACACGATGAGCGCCCGGACGGCCTTCTCGGTGACCTCCTCACCCCATGACGCCGAGACGTCGCTGAAGCTCACATCCTCGGGATCTGCTCCGACCACGTCGGCGAGCGCGACCGCGACTGCGGCGGCCGCCTCGGTATCGGTGACCTCCACCTCGGCGCGGACCTGGACGATGCCGCCGCCGGTCTGGATCGACGCATCGGCGAGCCCGAGACCGGCCAGACCGTCGCGCACGTCGCCGGCGCTGACGTCGTCGGCCGGAACCTCCCACACGGCGCCACCCTCGAACTCGATACCGAGGTTGAGGCCGCGGAATATGAGCGCGGCGCCGAAGATCGTGACCATCACGAGCGACACCGCGGCGCCGCGGCGCCACCACACGCTGAAGTCGATCTCGAGCTGATTGCGGTACATGCGGCGGGCCCGACTGGGTGACTCCGCGGGCACCTCGGCCGTGTCGGTGATCATGCTCTCGCCCTCCGCACGGAAGCCGGCAGTCCGAGCAGTCCGGGCCGCTCGACGGCGATGTCGGTGCGTGAGATCAGCTTCACCAGCGGACGGAGGAAGAAATAGGTGGCCACCAGGTCGAGAACGGACGCCAGACCGAGCATGAACGCGAATTCACGGACCGAGCTGATGGTGAGCAGGTACAACACCACTGCACCGATGAGTGCGGCCATGTCGGCCCAGAAGATTGTTCGATACGCGACCGGGAACGATCGATCGACAGCCGATCGCAGCGTGCGGCCGTTCGCAATGTCTTCCTTGAGGTGCTCGAAGTAGATGACGTTCGAATCGAGCGAGACCCCGAGCGACACGATGAGCCCGACGACGCCCGCGATCGTGAGCGTCACGCCGCCGAAGAAGAACCCGGTCTCGCTGAAGAACGACACGAGGACCCAGAGCATGGCGCCTGACACGAAGAGGCTGAGCAGGGCCGCAACACCGAGGATCCGGTAGTAGGCGGTCATGTAGACCGCGACCAGCAGCAGCCCGATGATGCCCGAGATGATGCCGGCCCGCAGCGAGTCGCTGCCGAGGCTCGCCGACACGGTGCGGATGCGTTGCTGTTCGAGCTCGATGGGGAGCGAGCCGTACTGCAGGACGAGCGCCGTGTCCTCGGCCCGACTCTGCGAGAAGGCGCCGGAGATGGAGATGTTGGACCGGTCGAAGGCCGGAGCGTTGATGTTCGGTGCCGACTCGACGGTGCCGTCGAGCACGATGGCGAGCTGGCCGCTGGGGCAGACCGCTGACGACGCGAAACACTCCGCGGCGATGTCGTTGAACAGCCCGATGCCCCCGTCGCCGGGCTCCATTACGAGTGAGACCGTCCACTCGAGCCCGTTCGTGAACGCATCGGCGCTCTCGACTGCCGTGCCGACGAGGAAGACGTCTTCGCCTTCGATCTCGGCGCTCGGAACGGGGCCCAGGTAGTAGCGCTGGACCACCAGGCCGTTCTCGTCGCGTTGGTCGAGCAGCACCGGCTCGTCGCGCCGGATGTCCTCGGATGCGGTCGTCTCCTCGGCGACCAGCTCGAGCGAATCGGCATCGCACGCCGACGGCGGCACGAATGCGTCGGAGAACACCGCGCCGGGGGTCTCGTCGTCGACCACGGGCGCCTCGGCGTCGGGCTCGGGCGTCTCGTCGGCTCCCGGTTCCGGGGTCGGCTCGTCCTCTTGGAGCGGGATCGCCGGGGCGGCGTATTCACCCTCGCCGGCGAACCCGAGACCCTCCTCGTCGGTGCCATCGTCGGACTCGAGCGCATCCGGGTCGATCAGGCCCTGGTCGATGGCGTCATCGACGTCGAGCGCAACCGGCAAGACGCTGCACACGGGGCGGAACTGGAGCTCGGCTGTCGTGCCGACGATCTCGATCGCCCGCTGCTGATCATCGACATCGGGGAGCTGGACTACGACGAGCGACCCCTGCCGGGTGATGTCCGGCTGGGCGACATCGAGCGCGTCGACGCGATTCCGCAGGATCTCGACCGTCTGGTCGAGCTCGGGTTCGGTCGGCCCGTCGGGCCGTTCATCGGTGAGAACCGGCTCGAGGACCACCTCGACGCCGCCGGTGAGGTCGATGCCGAGCAATGGGCGCTGGCCGGTCGCCAGCGATGCGATGAACGCGGCGCTCACGACCGCGAGGATGCCAATGAGGGAGAGGAGTCCGTTCCGTCGCATGAAGTGCGGTCAGTCGGTGTCTTCGACGAGATCCTCGGCGGTCACGAGGACCGAGATCGACTCGCGTGTGATCTTCACCTCGACGCCATCGGCGACCTCGAGGAAGACGGTCGGGCCGTCGAACTCGTTGATGACGCCGTAGAGGCCAGAGACGGTGACCACCTCGTCGCCGACCTCGAGCGAGGCGAGCAGCTCGCGCGCTTCGGCGGCTCGCTTCTGTTGTGGGCGGATCATCACGAAGTACATGACCGCGAGGAACGGAAGAAGAATGATCAGGCTTGTCATGGCGCATTGAGCCTATCGGGACGGCTCCGGTGACTACACCGGCCCCGCGCCGCGACGAGCGCAGGTGTCAGGCCCATGTGGCGTTGATCTCGGCCCGGAGCGCGTCGAATGTGCCCGCCGCGATGGCACGGCGGGTGCGCTCCATGAGATCGAACAGCCACGCGACGTTGTGGAGCGTGCAGATCCGCGCCGCGGTGGGCTCGCCGACCTGGAGGAGATGACGCAGATATCCCCGCGACCAGCCATTCGCCGGGCTGGCCGCGAATCCCGGATCGAGCGGGCCGTCGTCGCGGCCGAACTCGGCCCGCCGCAGGTTGAGTCGCCCCTGAGAGGTGAGCAGGGTGCCGTGGCGAGCGAGGCGCGTCGGCAACACGCAGTCGAACATGTCGACACCACGTGCAACGGCCTCGACGATGCCGACCGGGTCGCCGAGACCCATGAAGTACCGAGGCTGCTCGGCGGGTAACAGCTCGGTGGTCGCGGCCACGGCCGGCAGCATCAGGTCACGTTGCTCACCCACCGAGAGTCCACCGATCGCGTAGCCGTCGAAGCCGATCTCGACGGTGCGTTCGGCCGCTCGCCGGCGGAGCTCGATGTCGGTGCCGCCCTGGACGATGCCGAACTGCGCCTGACGACCGGGGGCGTCGTCGTGGTCGAGGAACCGCCGACGTCCTCGCTCGGCCCAGTCGAGGGTGCGGTCCACCGCCGCGCGGAGCGCGTCGGGTTCGGCAGGGAGCGCCGGGCAGACATCGAGCACCATCTGGATGTCGGCACCGATCGCGGCCTGGACGTCAGCCGCCGACTCGGGGGTGAGCCGGTGGCTGCTGCCGTCGTAGGTCGACCGGAACACGGCGCCCTCGTCGTCGACCCGCGGCTCGAGCGAGAAGATCTGGTACCCGCCGGAGTCGGTGAGCAGATGACCGTTCCATCCGGTGAACCGGTGGAGCCCGCCCAGCGCGGCGACGACATCGACCCCGGGCCGCAACATCAGGTGATAGGTGTTCGCCAGCACGACCTGGGCACCCAGATCGGCGAGGTCGACCGATGACAGGTGCTTCACCGCTCCCCGGGTGCCGACGGGCATGAAACATGGAGTCTCGAACGTGCCGTGGGACGTGGTCACCACGCCGGTGCGCGCCCCACCGTCGCGGGCGCGACTCTCGAAGGTCGCCATCATGACGAGGCGGCCTCGGCGGGCGTTGCCCGTTCCAGGAGCATCGCGTCGCCGAACGACAGGAATCGGTAACCCTCGGCCAGCGCCGTTTCGTACAGCGCCCGCCACCGGGGCCCGATGAACGCGTCGATCATCACCAGCAGTGTGGACCGCGGGAGGTGGAAGTTGGTGAGCAACACGTCGACCACGGCGAAGTCGTAGGGAGCTCGGATGAACAGGTCGGTTCGACCCGCAAGCTCGCCGCGGGCTGCCGCCGACTCGAGTGCGCGCACGGTCGTGGTCCCGATGGCGACGACCCGCCCGGCCGACTGCACCCGCTCCCAGGTGCTGGTGGGAACGCGATAGGCCTCGCTGTGCATCACGTGATCGTCGAGCCGTTCGACGGTGATCGGTCGGAACGTGTCCAACCCGACCACCAGCTCGACGTGGGCGACCTCGATGCCGCGCGCCGTGAGCTCGTCGAATGTCTCGGGCGTGAAGTGCAGGCCGGCGGTCGGTGCTGCCGCTGACGCCGGTCGTCGCGAATACACGGTCTGGTAACGCTCGGGGTCCTCGATCCCTCCGTCGAGGTACGGCGGGAGTGGCATCTCTCCGTGGCGCTCCAGTGCGTCGAGCAGGCGCGCCTCGGCATCGAGCTGGACGAGTCGCCGGCCGCCGCCGAGATCGTCGCCGACCGTGACGACCAGGTCGTCGCCGGCCGCGAGCCGCGTGCCGGGTGCCACGCGGCGGCTCGGTCGCACCAGGCACTCCCAGCTGCCGTCGTCGGT